>CAYXGR010000025.1:0-17222 GCA_964464525.1 uncultured Planctomycetaceae bacterium | reverse complement strand
CAGCACGATGGGCACGCCGTTGTACGAGAACGTTCCGTCGTCGCACTCCCCGTCGGCCACCCATTCGGCCGGGAAACAGTTCCCGTTGCAGTCCTCGATCTCGCCGTTGGGGCAAACCGGTGGCGGAGGCGGTTCCTCGACGGCGCAGTCCGCTGCTTCGCCCGGGAACTGGCCGCAGTTCAGCACGATGGCCACGCCGTTGTGCGAGAATGTTCCGTCGTCGCAGGACCCGTCGCCCACCCATTCGGTCGGGAAACAGTTCCCGTTGCAGTCCTCGATCTCGCCGTCGGGGCAAGGTGGCGGGGAAGCCAGCGCCACGCCGAGGCCATTGAGGTGATAGATCCTTTCGGGAGTGACCGGATCATTTGTGTGAATGACCAGGCGTGCCTGCTTTAGCCCCATCGACTGAGGTTTGAATCTGAGACGGATCGAGCGGAATTCATCGGGGGCTATCTGGTTGGGAAATGACAGAACCTCGAAGTCTTCACGGTCGGTTCCGGTGATGAAGGCCTGCTCCCACAGAAGAGCGCCGTTGCCGACGTTCCTGATTCTGGCGCTTCGCTCATGACCCGCAGGATCTCCAACCTCCACGTCGAAGAAGTTGAGAGTCGTGTTCTCAGTCCACCTGAACTCGCCTGTTTTGATCGGCACATTGGAAACGACCAAATGGTAGGGCTGTCGGCTGTTCCGGTTATCGGGCGCGGAGATCTTGATATTGACATGGCCCGTCATCTGTCCCATGAAATCGGGTGACGGAATTTGTGTATTGTCGTGCACCTCGGCACGCCCCGCATCGAAATCGTCGCCCATGGATGCAATTACCAGTGGGTGTGGAATCGGCAGGGTGTCGGTCACGCTGCCATACATAAATAGCCTTAGATCTCGTTCCGCCGGGCTTCCTTCAGCACCAAGCGTCGGCCTTGGCTGAAGGAGAACATAGAGCGGGCCGCCGTAATAGGCGGTGATCCTGTGAATATCCTCGTCGTTCGCACTGTCAATGACACCATCAAACTCAATCGTGGTCTCCCCAATAAACTCGACGGGCCCTATTACGGCGGCTGCCGCACACATTCCCCAGCCAAGCAGCGCAACGGCAATGGCCATCGGCCTTGCGACGCCCCATGGACCGCGAACGGGAGTCACGGTCCGTTCATGTGGGTTGGAATTGACTTCGCGGATTCTGTTTTCTGGTTTCGGTTTCATCTCAAACACTCCTGTCTGGTCTGAGCCTCTGCGCCCAATCGATTGCGCAGAGCCCGGGATTCATCCGTCGGCTGCCACGGCGGCAGCCACTGACCTCATATAGCGAGATCACGGCGTCGGATGGACACACTCCGCGTTGTTTGTGAGGAATCCGCACGGCAGGCTCGGCGAAGGCCGGGATGGATATGCTATGAAGCGTTTTTGGGAGTCGGTTTGTGGAAGATCGTGCTAAGGGGACGTGTGTAGACCGCCGTGCAGATTGCCATGTCTCGAACAAATAGTGGCGAGGGCGGTACCGAAATCGCGTTGGATCCCGGTTCCGCCCTCGTTCACTGAGGCGACTGTCACTCCACATACACTGCGATCGCATAGTTGAAACGCCCACGGTTCCCCATGCAGCCTATTCGGTCGGTGCCGGCCAGTCCGAAGGAACCGCCCGCGTCGGCCGGCGGCCGATTGCGGGACGATCAGTTGCAAACAGGGCTGTCCGGCGTGACAGAGAATCGAACGTTGTTGAAATACAGTTCACCCCCAGGGCGGAGTTCTATTGGGTATTGGTCGGTACCGCTGTAGCCGTTGGAAGTCTGCTGCAAGTTGAGTTCCAGCATCAGTTGCTCGCCATCTGCGACGATCCGCCACGCGCCGACACCCTCATAGACATCCTCGTTAGCTGTGCCGTAGCCCGATGTCTGGCTGACGATGCGCGTCTGGAACTCACCGGAAGAGCACAGATCGAGATCTTCCCGGTAACTCGTGTACACGTCTCCGTTCGAATTACTAGTCAGGTACGTCAGCCGCTGACCGCCAAGCATCCGCTGGAACTGCTCCGCGGGCTGATCCTGGGGTTGGGTCGGGGTTGCAGGATCGGAGTCCTGATCTTGCCCCGGATTTCCTTGCCCGTCCTGCGGTTCCTGTTCGCTCGTTACCGGGTCTCCTCCGGGCACAAGATCGTCTAAGCGGGTTTGGCACCCGACGGCAAAGCCCAACCCCATGCCCAATGTGACGAAGATTCGTGTCGCAGTATTCATCGTTCATCTCCCGGTCAGATGGTTTTTTTCGCCTTCCGCCACACCCATCGTGCGACTGCCTGCACTCTAACTAGCAGCCTGGGCAGGCGAGATGGACACGGTATTTTGGATCTTTTTTGTTTTTTTTCGCCCTGCCCCTGGATCGCCAATCTATCGAGCGCCGGGTTTGCTTCAGATGGTGGGTTGCCGTCAACAAGATACGGTACGGAACCCTTGACGTTCGATTTCCGTGGTCAACTGAGAATGTAATCCCCATTGTTATGTGACCGTCAGGGGGGAGGAAACAGGACCGACGGCGAGGGATGATGACCCCTCGCCGCCGGTGGCATTTCCGTGGACACTCTGAAAAACTGGGATCCACCCCATCAGAACTCCAGTTCCTCGGGCCCAAAGACGCCTCCGAGAACGAGTTCGGGATTGTTGTACCCGAACTCGAAACCGGTAGCGAAAGCCTCCATAAAGTCATCGTCGCAGCCGGTGTTCGTGGTGACGACCCCCGCCGCGAGGACCAAAGTGAGGACGGCCCTGATTAACAGGTTTCTACTGTTCTGTTTCTTGGTTTTCATGGCACTACTCCTTGTCATCAAGTGTTTTCAATTTCTCGTTCCCGGTCGCACCCATTGCACGACTGCTTACACCCCAACTAGTCACGAAGACAGGTGAGATGGACACGGAATCCGGGATTATTCTTGTCTTTTTCCGCTCTGAACATGGGGCTTCATGCTTTTGAGCGCGGAGCTTGCGGACATGGCTCTCTCGAAAAAGTCCCTCGACATGTTTTTACACGGTTGGTTGCCGAATTACGGATACGGTCCAAGCGGGCCACTCACTTCCGGAGCGTAGCGGGCCACATCGACAGAGCGGCCGGAAGGCCGTCAATGAGGTGGGTTTTCCAGGCCTCCCGTCCTTCGATGGGCTCCTGTCTACGGGAAAATGAACCCCCGTTGTCACGCTCGTGGGGAAAAACGCAAGACCCGCCTTCCGACAACGGGTGTTGTTGCCGGAGGCGGGTCTTTTTGTTGCCAAGGATTTCCCATATCGCTTTCCCTGATCCCCTTGTAGTCCAATCACCACCAGGAAACCGAGCCGCCGTAGTCGCTAAAGAATGTCCCTGAACTCGAGTCGCCCTCATAGTAACCGTCGCTCCAGCCATAGTCGGTATAAATCTCATCGCATCCGGTCGTCGCAGTGAAGATTCCCATCAGAAGCAGACACATGAAGATTCGTGTCATCGTTTTCATCGTTTTTCTCCCGGTCTTGTTGGTTTCCTGTTTTCGGTTCTGGCCGCACCCATCGTGCGACTGCTTACACTCCAACTAGCAGCCCGGGCATGCGAGATGGACACGGCATTCGGGATTTTTTTGTGTTTTCTTGCCGTCCCGTTCATTGGGCACGAATCCCTCATATCCAATTAGAAGGGCGAACCGATTATCGAAATCGTCTTCGATAGCAACCGCCGGTAACCCGCTCTAACGAATGAAGTGCGGGGACTTCGCCGTTTCCGGGTCTGATTCCCCGATTTCGGCGGATCGGCGAGCCAGTCCCGTGGGTCGGCCGGCCAATCCCCCCAACACCGCTTTCTCTTTCCATTGCCGAATTCGTAAAAAAACGGGCCACATGTCCAATCACCCCCAAGCCCGCGCTAGCTGTAGTAGTCACCGGCCCACAGCGGGTGCGTCGGTCAGCCAGGAGCACGGAAATGGGAGATCGAGCCATGAATCTCACGGGACTCAACCATGCGGAAACGAGACACCACGGGGCAATGCAACCCATGCAATCGAGGAACAATCCAATGAACCACTTGAGTAGAAAATCAAACCGAAACGGTGACTGGCTTGAACGACTGGTCTTGACCGTCGCGCTGTCCTTTACATTCGCAATGGGCGCGCAAGTGGCGCGGGCCAACGACCTTCGAGCGATGTCCCGCGCGGACCTGCGGGCACATTCGACTCAGACCGACGCGATACAACGATTGACGGCGATCTCCGGTGGTGAGGTGAAGATTAACCGCGACGCCGACAAGGGAACGATCCGAGCGTTGAAAGGCTCGCTGCTTCAGCCCGCGGCACAATCTTTGCGGCCGGGGGAGAAGCGTTCGACGAAGACGGCATGTGACTTTCTGCGGACGAATAAGCAGCTTCTCGGAGTGGCGAATCCGGATGCCGAATTTGCCGTCGCCCGCGAGTCGACCGGGAGGCTTAACCAGCACCACATTCGCTATCAACAGAGATTCAACGGTCTGCCCGTCTGGCCGTCGCATCTCAGCGTCCACCTGAACAAACAGGGCGACGTTTATCTGGTGAACGGCTCATACATCCGAACGCCGGTACTCGACACGACGCCCACGCTCAGCGCCGAGGAGGCGGCCACGCGTGCGGAAGCGGGGGTGGCCGAAGACGGCGCCCAGGCCGAACACATGGAGTTGATCGTGTATGTCCCCGACAGGGGCGGCGTCCCGAAGCTCGCCTGGAAGATGGACATCCACGGTCGATTCGCCCACCAACACTGGCAGGCTGTGATCGATGCCCAATCCGGTGAGGCGCTTTTGCTCCACAGCACGATTTGCACGGCAGCTGCGCAAGGTTCCGGAACCGACACCTGGGGCACTCAGCGAAACTTGAACATATGGCATGAAGAAACAGAAGGTTTGTATTACATGATCGACGCCTCGAAGCCTATGTTTGATCCGAACAACTTCGAAGGTGTTATTCGAATCCTCGACGCACAGAACCAGATGATGGATGACAATCCCAACTTTACAACGTATGCCATCGCTTCAAGTTCGCCCACGAGTGGATGGATTCCCGATGCCGTCAGCGCCGCGTTCGGCCTATCGGCTACTTTTGACTATTTTGATCAGTTCCACCAGCGTAATTCACTGGACGGCCAGGGGGGGACGATTAGCGCCGTGGTGCAGTATGGCATCAACTTTCCGAATGCATTTTGGCATCCCGATATGCAGACCATGTTCTTCGGTCAGGCGGAGCAGTATGCCGGCGCACTGGATGTCGTTGCTCACGAGTTGACCCACGGTGTCACGTCGAGCACCTCAAACCTTGTATATCGTTTTCAGTCCGGCTCGCTGAGTGAGGCGATGTCCGACATTTTCGGTGAGTTGGTCGAGCGTTTCGCGTATGGCCAAAACGACTGGTTGCTCGGCGACGATCTCTCAGTACCGATGCGGGATTTCATCAACCCCAACAACATTTTGGATCCTCAGGTTGGCCCGCTTCCGGAACGAATGAGCGAGTTCTACGATCTGCCTATCGAAACCGACGAAGGCGGTGTCCACATCAACAGCAGCATCATCAACCACTGCTTCTATCAGCTCGCCGAGGGTCTGAATGGTTCGATCGGAATGGAGGATGCGGCCCAGATCTTCTACCGCGCCAATACCGTTCACCTTGGTCCCAGTTCGCAGTTCGTCGACGCCCGACTGGCCTGCATTCAATCGGCCGAGGAGATTTTCGGCGCCGGCTCGTCCCAGGTGCAGATGACGGCGTCCGCCTTCGATGCCGTCGAGATATTCGATGGCGCAACGACGACGCCTCCCGGGCCTGGTGGTAACGACGACGAATTCGAGGAGAACGACTCCGCCGAGCGTGTCGCCCGGATCGAGCCCGGAATTCACTCACTCCAGGGTATGGATGAGGATTGGTTCTTCTTCGAGGTCACCAACCCGGGGCCCATGGAGTTGACGATCGCCGGACCATCAGGTGATCTGGATCTCTTTGTGTACGACACCGAGGCCAATCTTCTGGCCCAATCGGAAAACGAGGGCTCCAATGATGGTGTCTCTGGCGATGTGCAGGCAGGAACCTTCGTCATCCGTGTCGTGCCATTCCAGAATCAGACCAGCAGCTACACGCTGACGCTGACTGTGGCCGGTGCGGGAGGCCCGGGCAAGCAGCCCCCACCCGCCAAGGACGACAGATTCGAGGAGAATGACACCGCGAACACGGCCACGCCGATTTCGCCCGGGTCGTACGAACTCGAGGGAAATGATGTGGACTTCTTCGTCTTCGATCTCGACGGTGAACGCATCGTCACGGTCACGATCGACGGACCCACCGGCGATCTGGACATGTGCATCCTAAATGCCCTTGGCGAGCCGATCGACTGCTCGGAGAATGAGGCCACGAACGAGTTGATCGAGCAAACGCTGCCAGCCGGTCGGTACTTCGTGATCGTGGCGCCTTACGAGCAGGACTTGACCAGCAGCTACACGCTGACACTGGAAGTGGGTGGGTCGGGTTCGGATATGGGCAACCTGGGCGGCGGCGGCATCTGTGGGGCCGGTGTGCCGATGACGGCCATCGGTCTGGTAGTCGGCATGCTTGGCCTCGGTACGACCCGCCGGAGACGCATGCGACGAACGGCCTGCGGGGGAGCGTAGGAGCCCATCGGCAAGGTGCTTGCATGCTCGAACGCATGGGAGGCCTGTCGCGAGACTGAGGATCGACACGGGCGAGCCGTTATCATGAGCTCGCCCGTGTCATTGGGTTTGAATCATAGACCAAATGATGCACAACACGATAAGTCGCGTGAGGATCATGATTCGGAACAATCTTTTGACAATAGGTAACGAAGACAAAACATGGTTTGATCGACCGCGATCTGGTATGATCAAGCCTGTACGGAGTCGCGACTTTGAGTTCTGGCATGCGGCGAAACAAAATTCGAGCGATCAAACTGAACTATCAACGAGGCGGCGCTGCGGGTTGGAGAACACAGTCAGATGACGGTGAATAATCCGAGTGACAGATGTTTGTCTCCGGCGGCGATCGAGCGTTTCGCTGCGGGTGCGGCGTCCGATGCGGAATCGGCCTCGGTCAGGCGGCACCTGGTGACCTGTGCGGCCTGTCGAATGCAGGTCGAACTGCAGGCCAAGGACAGCAATATACTCTTCGAGAAGATTCGAGGGGCTTTTACAGGCCCGCGTGCCGCCGGGGACGATCCTGACGCGACGCTGGAAGACCGCGGACGACTTGCTGTCGGACGTGGAGACACTGAGCTTGACGCTGGCTCTGTGTCGGAGCGGCTGAGAAGAGGCGGCACTGCCGAGCAGTCGGCTTCTCCTTCCTCCCCCATCCTTTCAATCGAAGGCTACGAGATCCTCCGCGAACTGCACCGCGGCGGGCAGGGCGTCGTGTATCAGGCCGTGCAACAGTCCACCAAGCGCAAGGTGGCCATCAAGATCCTGCTCGATGGGGCCTACGCCTCGAGGTCCGCGCGCAAGCGCTTCGATCGCGAAATCGAACTCGTCGCCAACCTCAAGCACCCTAACATCATCAGCATATTCCACTCCGGCCAGACGAAGGACGGGCATCAGTATTGCGTCATGGACTACATCCGGGGCCTGCCGCTGGACCAACATGTGCGTGAGAAGAAGCTCACGCTGGAGGAGACGCTGAAGCTCTTTTCGGCGGTCTGCGACGCAGTGAACTACGCCCACCAGAATGGGGTGATCCACCGCGATCTGAAGCCTTCCAACATCCTGGTGGATGCCGATGGTACGCCGAAGGTGCTGGACTTCGGCCTGGCCCGTCAGTTGGTCAGCCCGGATGTGTCGCTGATTTCAGTGACCGGGCAGATCCTCGGGACGCTGCCGTACATGTCTCCCGAACAGGCCCGTGGCAATCCGGACGAGATCGACACCCGGACGGACATTTATGCCCTGGGTGTGATTCTCTACGAGCTGCTCACGGGCCATTATCCCTACCCGGTCGTGGGTCAGATGGCGGAGGTGTTGCATCACATTTCGGAAACCGAGCCCACGCCACCGAGCCGACGCTGGGAGACCGATTCGGGCATCACCCGGCGTACATCGAAGCGGCTCCGCTCGGGCGAGTGCCCGATCGACGACGAGGTTCAGACGATCGTATTGAAGACGCTCTCGAAGAAGCGCGAGCGTCGTTACCAGAGTGCCGGCGAACTCGCCCGCGACGTCGGGCACTACCTCGCCGACGAGCCGATCGAGGCCAAACGCGACAGCACTCTTTATCTCCTTCGCAAGCTCGTGATGCGAAATTCGTTTGTGGCGATGGTCTTCGTATTGCTGTTTGTCATCGTCATAGCATTCGGGTTGGTTGTCCTGAATCTGGACCAGCAAATGCGCTCGCTCGTCAAGGGCGCAGAGCGAAGCGACAACGCCTCGCTTCGATCTTCGATTGAATTGGAGCAGGCCGTCCGGGTCGAGACAATGCCGGCGTTTCGGAGGAATGCGTTTGGCTGGTTCGTGGCCGCGTGGCAACAGGGGCGCCTGGCACGGGCAGGGGAAATACAGGCCGCGATACCGAACAATAGTTCCGAACGAAGCGTAGCGAATTATCTACTCGATGAGTCGATGACATTTGATCGTCTTCTGGAATTGGTGCCGAAGAATGATGTGTATCTCGCCCACTTCGCCCACGGCCTGCGCCTTGCCAAGACAGGGCACTCATCAGACGCGATCAAGGCGTTCAAAGAATGTACGAGCGACAGTAGGAGCCGCTGGATCAAGCAGGAAGCGGCGGCCTACCTCAAAGAGCTTCATGTATCCGCGCGACTCGCGGGAGAATCGCCATGAACCGATGGATAATCAACAAGCCTGTAATCGGTCGGAATCATCTTTTTTTCGGGCGCCCCATCCGAATACGTCATGGGTTCACGCTGATCGAACTGCTTGTTGTGATTGCTATTATTGCATTGCTCATCGCGATTCTTCTGCCGAGTCTTTCCAGTGCTCGACGGATCGCAAGGCGAACGACCTGTCAGAACAACTTGAAACAGCTCGGATTCGCATGGCAGTCTTACTTTGACGAATACGAGGGAAGGCTGTTGAAGGGTATCAATGTCAACCTCTACTACGGCGGCAGGCAGGCCGCCGGATATGATCCTGAGTTCCCTGTTCTCAGGCCCTTGAACCCATTCCTGAGTCTGCCTGAGGTTTCGATCAGCGGTTGCATGGTGTTCAAGTGTCCATCGGATGACGGGAATGACCAGATCCGCCCTAGCGTATTTGTCTCACACGGATCCAGCTACGAAATGAACCTGATGATCATTGGGCAGACTCAAATACTAGTGAATCCGCTTGATCCCGTAGCACCCGTTCTGTTCCAGGTAAACCCAAGACTGAAGAACCACAGCCTATCCGCTGAGACACCTGATTCCAGTCGCTTGGTCTTGATGGGTGATTTTGGATGGGTAAACAGTATCGCCCCATGGGACACGATCTATACCGAGTGGCACACCAAACCATGCACCTACAATCTCGCGTTTCTGGATGGGCATGTGTCGTTCACCCGGATCCGAAAGGGACTGTATTCAACGAATGAGTACCTGGTAATCCCGTTTCAGGATCTTTCGTCGCAGGCGGGCGAGCTTCAGCAAGAGGTTGAATGTCCGTAGAATACGGTCCGCTATGGGGCGAGCAGATTGATGAATTCTTGAATATCCCGACCGTCCGCGAAGGTATCTGAATTCATATCCGCCGCGCAGAATTCCTCCATTGTCGCCGATGGGGGATCCAGTAATGTCGCCACAAATACAAGTATGTCATTCGGATCCACATTTCCGTCACCGTTCAGATCTCCAGGCCTGCAAGGCGCACCCGTGAAAGCGGCCGAGATCGGCAAGGCCAATACATCGCCTACGATCGCAGTGGCCGTTACGGCACCCGGCGTCACCGGCAGAAGGACCAGCAACGGAGACGTAAACAGTTCATCCGTATCCGTGAACGTATCGAACTCGCCGAAGACCGGAGCCTGAAATCCGACCGCGTAAACATCGTTCGTCGACGGTTCCTCCAAAATGGCCACTATGTGACGTATTCCGGCAATATCATATGTACCCTGGTTCGTGATGGCGGGTGTGCCGTTGTGCGTGATCGAGTACTTCATAACTTGAACGTTGGCGGCATCCGGCGCATTCATCGACGATGCAATGAATAGCGTGTTGCCATCCTGCGTGATCATCATCGCAGTCGGGCTCTCGATAGCAGGCAGTTCGTTATGAAGCCCGATCGTGTTTAATAATGTCCCGTTGGTTTCGTCATAGATCAGTAGCCAGTCATTGTCGTTGATTGCCTCACTGCTGATCATGAACACGCTCCCCTGGCCGTCTACCTCAATCTCACGAACCTTGCGAACATCTGTTTCAGGAAGCGGTACGTACTGGCACAAAGAATCCCCCGGTATGGATGGGAACAGTCCCGGATTATCGCCATAGATCGCCTGGACCGTGTAGCTGCCGCCGCCCGTCAATTGGAGTTTGGCCGCGGCCCTGTAAGGACAGCTCCCGTCACTCGGCACGACCTGTATCGGTGCCACATAAGCTGCCGTGCTGTCATTCGGTTTGAACGCCACGTCAAACAGGGGAATACCTGCAAATCCATCATTGCCATCATTCAACGGAACCACACCGATATAGACTCCGTCATTCATGTCGCAGTTCAATGTGCTACCGTCGCACGTGAGGCTGGACGGCGCAATCACCACTTCAGCGGTATCGAGCCTGACGAGTCCCTGTGTGCTATGGAGTTGATACATGACGTCATTGGAATCCCTCGCCAACCTAGTGTTCGAGCGATAGCCATTTGTTCCGGGCCCACTCGCCGGACGCCCTGAAGGGCCAGCGCTCGTCCCATCCAGCTCGACCGGGTACAGGAAATCCTCCTGGAGGCCGGCACCACTTGGCTTGCCGGTAATGATCAGTTTATTGTCCGGCAGGATTGGAGACGTACCGCTGCCCGGCGCCGGTGGAATGCTCATGCCGCACGAGTTCAGCGCTGATGGATTATTGAGGAACGTATCCCACGATAGTATGTCGACCATGTCTGCAAAGTGATCCCCGGAGAATGCCGTATTGTCCAGGCACCAATTGTTCGTACCCGGTATTTGGCCGTACTCCGAGAGCAAGAACAGAAAATCACGATTCGAGAGTAAGTTGTCACCACTCAGATCCAAACATGTAAATGAGCACTGGATCTGCGGGTCGAAATGATCGATCAGGATGCAGGCATCATCGCCCACCAACTCCAGTTCAACATATGTCCCCCGCTTGAAGTTCAGAGTACCTCGCGGAAACGTGCCGAAAAATGTCGCGTATCTTCCACTGCCGATCGAGCCCGGGCGTCCGGCCCCAGGCGGGTACACACGGGCAACCTCCACAATATTCGCATTGGGTACCGACGGATCTCGCACCTCCGGCTGGTCGCTCAGATAGACGATCAGTTCATCCGTGGGGTTGCCACAGAACTGGTAATCGAAGGTGATGAGAATTTCATCCTCGCCGGCACGGGCGAACGATCCATGGGCCGCCACCGAGGTGGCCGACAATTGGCCGGTCGCCTGGGTCTTGACCATCAACACGCCATTGGTGGGATCATCGGGATCGGTTATTCGCTCAATCGATCCTTGGAGAAATGGCTCTTCCAGGGGCTGAATATCTCCAGGATCTCGAAGACGCTCGCGAAGCCGTACCGCAAGTTCGGTATCATTTTCCATCTCAATAACCTTGAGCGAGTAGCCCAGAAGCGGAACATCGACGATCCTGCTGCCGTTCGGGTGTGGCAGGGCCGGATCTATTGGCGTTCCATTCTCATCCACAAGAGACTGGTAGAACAGCCGCTGAAGGCCGGTATTCAGGATCGATCCGGGATGCAGCACCACTTCCTTCGCATACAGAACTTCGGGTGTGGAGATTGCCGGATTCTGGAATACGAAACCCTGGCGATTCGTCAGAGTCACCTTCGAGAATGGCAGCACTTCCAGTCGTTCGAGCGTCCATGGATCGGAATAGCCAGCACTGCTGATCAGTGGATAAGCACCGGATACTCCATTGCCCACGGCCGGATCAAGATCCTCGGATCGAAGTTCGAGCAATTCGCCTTGTTCTCCTGATGCACCCTGGTTGATGATCACGGTAATCTTGTTGTCGCCCACCGTGGGTCTCGGGATCGCATCGGGGTCCGGATCGATATCCAGATAACGATCGCCATGAGAAGTAATCACATTGCACTGAATCGAAGCAGTGCCCGCAACAAAGAACTCACCGCCGAAACCGGCGCCGCTCGTATCGAGAAGCCTGATGTCGTTGTTCACGATGTCCGAGATCCCACCGATATCCACCAATGTAACATCTACGTTGGTGTTCTGAATCGTGGCGTCTCGAACAAGAAGAGTGCCACCCACTGAGATTGTCCCCCAGAAAACCGATGAGGCCGGGTCGGCACATCCGATTCCGGTCTGACCACTCAGATCGATGACGGTATTGAAGCCATCGATAACCAATTGTTGACCAGGATCGATGTTGATGTTCCCGGTCCCGGTAATCGAACTGGAAATGACGGTCTCTCCGGTAAACGGCGTCTTGGGTTCGATCGTTATCTCCGTCGTGCCGACCAGGCTGATCGTCGATGTGTCAATGAAATCGATCAAATCGCCGCCATCCTGCTGCACCAGACTTGTGATCATCGAGAGAAGCTGCGTGCGAACCAGGATAAAGTCGGCGTTGTTGCCAGTCAGAAAGCCGCCGGTCGGCACGAGTTCCGGCTGTTCGACAAACTCCAACTGGTTGGAAGAGGCCGTGGTTTCGCGGACGTGAAACGGCCCGATAGTCGCCGTCAGAAGAACGCCGTTGTGCAACAGAATAGCGCCAGGGTTTGTGCCGTCATACACTTCGCCCGTGATGACGAGGGTTCCATTCCCGAAGAAGCTTGCCTCCGCCCATCCGCCGCTGCTGAGATCCTGCTTGAGCAGGTTTCCCTGCCAATCCAGCGTCGCGGGGCCGGATCCGAATCCGGGCGCAATCACCCACACGGTCGCGGGACCAGTGACGAGCACATTGCTCAGCGGCGAGCCGATCAACTCCCAGCGCGGCGGAACGACGGGTGGACCGGGAACCACTGGCACAAAGATCGTCGTCGCGGCGAGATCACCGATACTCTTTTCGATCAGTTCCGCCGTGCAGACCGGCAGCGCCTTGATATTCATCGTTCCGTTGGCACCAAGATTGATCGAACCCTGCCCGGAAATTGTGGTGCCGTAGATATCAATCTGCTCATTGTCAATCACCCAGGGGCCGTTCAGAAAGACCTGGCTGCCGGACAAGCCCGATCCATTTCCGGAGGCGGAAGAGTTGCTTTGCAAAGTTATATTAGCCAGGGCGACCCGTCCGCCGATGCTGGAAAAACCGCCGCCGCATGAGCCATTGTTGCTGGTGATGATACAGTTACGCAGGGTCGGACCGTTCGCCAGAGTCAGGAAACCGCCGCCGTAGTCCGGCTCGAAGGCGCTGCCGCCACTGATGGAAAAACCATCGAGTACGGCGGTCTGGGTGATGCCGGTTCCATTGACGACGTGGTAACTGTTATCGCTCGGATCTCCCTGTATGCCGATGTCGCCGCTGAGAACGGTGGGATTGTTGATCGGGTCGCGCTGACTGATTTGAGTCTCGCCGCCGGCAAAACCGCCGTAGAGGGTGATGTCATCAAGCAGAGTGAAGCCGAATGTGCGATCTCCGGTTCCCCGATCAGGTAAATAAGTTCCCTGGGCGACCCAGATCTCCAACGATCCACAATGAGTGGCGCCGGCCAGATCGAGCGCATCCTGCAAGTCAGTGTATGCATCGGTCCAGCTCGATCCGTCGTTGGCGCCGATAGCGGACACATCCACATATGTGATCGTGCCGACGAATGGACCGAACTCATACGCGCCGATGTCGGCAATCGGAGGCCCCTGCGCGCCGGGATTGCCGGTGTCTACGGTCGCCACATCATCGAGAAAACGCGGACCCCCTTTGAGATCCAATGGCGTGGGCTCCAACGCGTTGCCGTCGCAGTCGAGATCCGCGGCATCACCCGGAACGCCGTCGTTGTCGGCCGAATCGATGCAGGGCGAACCACCCGATAGCCGCAAATCGCCATAGTCGTCGTCGAGGGTGCCCCATATCACATCGAGTCCCGGGTCCGGAGTTCGTACGAACAGCGGATCCACGTCCATGTTGTGGTTGTTCGTCCCCCCACAGTTGGGATCACAAAATGGCACGGTCCCATCAGCGGGTGTGTCGTCCTGAATATCTGAATAAGTGAGCGTCAAGTTGCCCGGGACATTCAATGAAATCTCGTTCGGAGTGCCGGCGGCCGAATTCTCCCAGAAGATACAATTTGCCCATGTGATGGGCGTCGCGGAGCCGATTCTCACCGCACCCCCGCCATCGAGTAATGCAGTCTCGTTCCGTGTGAATGTGCAGTTCGCGAAGGTACCGCTACCAAGAACAGCCCCGCCAACGCCCTGCGTTGCTCGGTTCCCCACAAATACTGAGTTCACGCAGGTTGTGCTGAGAAGGGAATGAATAGCACCACCCCCTCTCCCGTTAATGCCGTCGGCCGAGTTTCCTTCGAATCGGCAGTTGGCGATGAATACAGTCGGATCACCGAATTGAGCCGAGACATCGATGGCACCACCGAATTCACCGGCCTTGTTACGCACGAACCGACAATTCCTGATTGTATGATTGAACGGCGATTGAAAATGGACGGCGCCCCCATTGCCGAAACTCGCCGAGGCCTCGTTCTCGATGAAATCGCAATCGATCAGCGTAACCTCAACATCCCCCTGGTTGACCCCCGTTCCGATCGCGCCGCCATTCTGTATCGCGACATTCCCCTGGAACAGGCACGACTGAAACACGGGTCGGCCGGTGATGACCCTGGCTCCGCCCCCGGAATTGCCACCATCGTTATCGATGAATTCACATTCCGTGACCACAATGTCGGAATTGATGATCAAGGCACTGGAAGTGTTTCGCTCGAAACGACAGCGGGTGACGGTCGGATTACCGTTCTGAATGTAGAGACCGCCGGCATTGTGTGAAGCCGTGTTATCGGTGAACACACAATCCTCGATTATCGCAGTGTTGCCACCGCAATACAGGCCACCGCCGGAGCCGATAAATGTGAGCAAATCGTTCGATTTGTTCCTGTCGAAGGTGCATCGCTGCACCAGGGGTGTTGCCGTTCCCGTGAGTCTCCAGCCGCCTCCGTTATTTCCGGCTAAGTTTTGCACGATCAGGCAGTCCGCGACCGTGGGGCTGCCGGCGCCCATGATCCCCCCCCCATGCCGCTTAGCGCGGTTGTTGCTGATCACGCAGTTTCGGAGAGTGGGGTTGCTGGGTCCGAGGCTCAAGCCCGCTCCAGAATCATCCGCCACGCCGTCCGCATTGCCGCCGCTGATTGTGAAACCGTCGAGTACGGTCGTGTTGTCCGACCCGATGAGGGTTGCCACGTGGTAGCTGTTCTCACAGATTCCCAGGTCGGCACAATCAACGTCGCCGTCACCGCCGGGCGGATCGACGTCCCATGACCCGCACCCGGTTTCGTAAGCAAGGCCGGCACCGCTGAAACAGGCCAGTCCATCCCCAGGATTCGCCACATCGTCAACTGCCAGGTCACCGCTGAGGATGGTCACATGCGTGACAAAATCGCGATTCGCGAGATTGAATGTTGCCGGGTCTTCGGTGCCCGCCAGGCCACCATAGACGACCACACCGCTGATGAATTGAAACGTGGCCGACCGGTTACCGGAACCTGTGGGATTGGATGTGTCGCGATCCGGATGATACGTACCGGCCGCGACCCAGATATCATCGCCGGCGGTGGCGATCGTCAGCGCATCCTGAAGAAACTTGTATGCCGTCCCCCAGGATTGCCCGTCGCCTCCCATCGTCGCGGAGTCGTCGACATACAAGATCGGCTGCCCACGCGCCGGAAGTGCGGCGACGGCCATCAGCATGACCACCGCTATCATTCGTAGAGACAAACTCATACAAGTGCGATTCGGTACCTGGCCAATGATCCACATTAATACACTCCTTGTGTCTTCAGACGCAGGCAATCCAACGTCAATCGGCTGCGTTCATCCCGAGAACAAGAATGAGAAGCGAACCTCAATTCTAACTTCCCAATGACCAGAATACAATAATCTCCATAAATACAGAAACTTAAACCATTTACTGTCCTTATTGCTCATCCTGATGTCCAACAGCCATTGATCATGCCGAACGCCCAGTCATTTCGCCGGCTTCCATGTATCAAGCCCCAGGACTTAAATCGTTCTACTCGATTGAGGACTTAATCTGCTGCATCCAACGATATATACATCTCCTTCTCACATGCCCTACACCAATGACGTCTCAGTATCGAAATAGGACCGGTTCAACATAACTAGCGCTGCTCGTTCATTGTTTGGACTCATGAACCGAAAAGAATTTTCTTCCAGACGAATTGGAGGGATTGTACTGGTTCAGCGTGAATTGGAGAGCATGACTCCGCGCCTATGCATTGTTTGCCGTTTAGGCTTGCGTTCTTATAAGGCATGGGGAAATACTCCGAATGGTGGAAAAGAGTAAGGGCGGCTCATGATGTCCGCCCTCGCGACCATTCGCCGCTCACCCGACCGGCTATCCCTGGCGGGTTGGACACCTCCAGGGCCCACTTCTGTTTCACCGGCTGACAGACACGATCCAAGGCAAGCAGCGGCCTCATCGGCCAACAAAGGGAGAGCACGCGGATTACAACGAAGAAACTGACGATATCCAAGCCGATCATCACCAGATGGATGATCGAGACGAACAAGAGTTCGAACAGAAACATGACCGTTGACCTCCGCGCGGACAGACTCGAAAGCATCCCCCATAGGGAATGGGCGCAGAAAGTTTTTCAGGGAACAGATTCGACGGAATGGGAAATGTTTGAGACAGAGTGCGGGATCAAGATGCCCGGATTATTCGGGTTGACTTGAGAGGAGTAATGAAGCACCGAACATTTGGCTCGTAGGCGGCTGCAGAGCGGTTGTCGCGACAACCGGAACGGCACCTTGGTGCTGTTTCGTGCGCCTTCGAGCGGCCTTGATGGCGTCAAAAACGCGGTTTTGGCGTGTAAATAGGGATTGGGAGTCGATTAGAAATCCGATGCTCTATCCTGCTGAGCTACGGGCGCATGGGTGCTGTTTT
>CAYXGR010000024.1:14716-17549 GCA_964464525.1 uncultured Planctomycetaceae bacterium | reverse complement strand
GATCGTCCCGAAGCGGTCTCGTCGATGCAACCCATCGCCTGCGGAACACGGAGGGCGTGGCTATCGTTCGCCTGTTGAAGACGGACATTGTCCGCCACTCGCTAGTGACTCGGATCGTGCATGCCTACGGCCACCCTGAGGATGACGATTCGAACACACTATCGGAGTAGGATGGGCCATCTGACCCATCTGATGATCGTGCAATCCGACTCCTGACCGCAAGCGAACGAATCCGAAGACCAGGGGGCTACCCACCCAGGATCCACCAGAGAATTCGAACGGACTCCCCCAACGCATCTGAGTGCGGAAACCTCGTTTTCCGCCTCGCAGGGCCAATACTGATTCAAACTCTTGTGTTTGCAAGGGTTGCGTGCCGATATGAACAGAAGTGGCGATCGTCTCGATTCCGTGGAGGACTTCGGATGGCAGGTGAAGCTCCCGAATTACTGCCTCAAAATGAGCGACTGAAACAATGGCTCACTGATCTGACGGATGCACAATTGGGCGTCTACATGTTGCTTGCTGCGGGGGGAGTGGGCATGATTCTCCTGTTGACGGACCGGTTCCTCTTCGGTTAACAACACGGTCCGGCATCCCCTCCCTCACAACACAAGCGGATTCATTCCCAAGCGAACAGGTTCACTTGATGAGCGGGCCGGACCGGGGTTGATCGATCCGCTCCATGTCGGATGCCTTGGCGCCAATCCAATACTCCATAGCCTTTGCCCGCGTTTCTGAATCCAGCATGTCCAGGCTGATAATCCCATTCGAATCTGGATTGTTTAACGCGTCCCGAACGGAGGGGATCTCCTCCAGTAAATTAGCGTCCCGGGCAATCGGTTCAAGTGGACTCTCATCTATCTCGTTCGAGAGCCGCAGAAGCCCGCTGGCAAACTGGTGTTGAACGGAACCCTCCTGTGTACTGGGATGATCGAGCACCATTTGCGCCCGAGACTCCAGAAGAACGGTGGACCAGCAGAGCATCAGAACGGCCAGCCCGCCTTCGGCCAGGCCGATCCCCGTTCCGAAGAATCGATCCGCCGCGAGGAGGAGGGGCCGTCGAACGATGAACTTGTTTCGTATGGATTTCACGATCATCCCGGCGACGGTCAATGAAATGATCAGCGCCAGCACGGAGGCAATCCCGTTGCCGAGTGGGCTGGATTGCCCGGCGACGGCCCGAACCAGAGAATCGGCGAATCCCGGGTTCGACGCCACGAGCAGAAACATGCCGACGGAGACCGGCAACATGATAACCTTGCGAAATCCCCCGCGAAGCAGGCCATGCAAACCCATCATCCCCAGGACGGGCGCGGCAATCTGACCGAGGAGTATTTCCTGTTGCGTGCTGATCGCGAACAGGGCCGCAGCCGCGCCGATAAGCAGTACAATGGACAGCCAAGGCGTACGAATCCGCAGGGGTTCGTCAAAGCGGAAGTCATGGCCGTCGCGACGACGCCGACCCTCGGCCTTTGGTTCGGGCGGCGGCTTATTCTTCATCCTGACCAAAAAGGGTTCGGTGTCGCCTCGACCGTGGCGACGCGGCTTGTAGGCACGCGGTTTTCTTTTAAAAAACATGGATTGGCACCCCTGGACGATCTGTTGTCCTACAGTATCTTTACTATGTATCGGTTGGGTCGAGGAAGCGAAATATTCCGTTTTCGGTCCACAAAACAGTTCACGCCCCCCTGAGAGGCAATCCAAGGCGGTTTATCGGGGGGTGGGAAAAGTGAAAATCCATCTGGAGGAACGTTTCATGTCCAATGAGAGTGGCTGGTATTTCGCGAAGGATGGCAAGCAGGTCGGGCCCATGAGCCGTGCAGAGCTGATCCAACAACTCCCCGGCGAACAGGGTACCGAAACCCTCATCTACGGCCCCACCACAACGAGCTGGACCAAGGCGCGACACGTCGCCTCCATCGCCGCACACCTGCGAGGCGTCTCGGCGCCGCCGCCGACACCCGGCCAACGGGTCGCCGACGAGATCGACTATGAGATCTTCGGAGACGACATGCAGTTCGTGGAAATCACCCTCGATCCCGATGAGGTCGTCGTCGCCGAGGCGGGGGCCATGCTCTACATGACCAGCGGCATCCAGATGGAGACCGTCTTCGGCGATCCGTCCAAGCAGCAGGGCCTGCTCGGCAAACTCTTCGACGCCGGCAAACGGATGATCACCGGCGAGTCCCTGTTTCTCACCACCTTCGGCGCAATGGGCAACCAGCGGGAAAAGGTCGCCTTCGCCTCGCCCTATCCCGGTCGGATCATCCCGATGGACGTGGCCGAACTGGGCGGCGAGATCCTGTGCCAGAAGACAGCCTTTCTCTGCGCCGCCCGAGGCGTGCAGATCGATATTGCCTTTCAGAAGAAGATAGGTGCCGGATTGTTCGGTGGAGAGGGGTTCATCCTGCAGCGTGTTCGCGGCGACGGCTTCGCCTTCGTCCACGCCGGCGGCACAATCGTCAAACGCGATCTCGCCCCCGGAGAAAACCTGCGCGTCGACACCGGTTGCCTCGTCGCCTTTCAGCCGACGGTGGATTACGACATCGCCCGTGCCGGCGGAATCAAAACTGCACTCTTCGGGGGCGAGGGTATATTTCTGGCAAAACTAACCGGCCCGGGCGCCGTCTGGCTCCAGTCCCTCCCGTTCTCGCGCCTGGCGGGCAGAATCGCCGGCACCTTCAGTGCCGCAAGAGGCAAAGGTGAAGGATCACTCCTCGGCGGAATCGGCCTGGGCGCAGTCCTCGGCAACGACTAAGCCAAGTGCTGGGTGCCATGCTTACACGCCCCGGCAGTATCGGGGCGGGTAAGCATGCATCGGTTGGGTGGCATG
>CAYXGR010000024.1:13486-14616 GCA_964464525.1 uncultured Planctomycetaceae bacterium | reverse complement strand
CCAGAATCACCTCCACCACCGGGAGTCTCCGATGACGCTGGAGCAAGATGATTGACCAGATCGGTCAGATCCTGATCCGTCAAGTGAGAAAACTTTCCGCCGCCATGCGAAACAGCTGGATCACGCAGCTTCGCATCCAGCGTCGCAAAATCCACAGACAGAAGCGACGGCCCGAATCCACCTGATCCATCCGCGCCGTGACAATTAGTGCAACCCTCGGCCGCGAAGATCGACGCCCCGTTTGCGGCGGAGTCCGATCCATTGCTGGGTGTACCGCCTCCATCACCCGGAGTTTCCCCTCCGTCGTCGCCGGTACCCGTGTCATCGGGAGTATCTGTTACAACCGGCGCCAGAAAGGCGAGCAAGTCTTCCAAGTCCTGATCGGTCAGATCTGCGAACAAACCGCCCGGGTGCGATGTGCCTGGATCACGGAGCATCATGTCGAGCGTCGCCAAATCAACGGACAACAGCGATGGACCAAAACCGCCCGATCCATCCTGTGCGTGACAGGCGGAGCAACCACGATCGATGTACAGGGCCTCGCCGTGTGTGGCGTCGCCCCCCGAACCGCCGCCGGGCGTCCCCGGGCCACCTCCGGAAGGTCCGGTCGGATCGGTTCCATCCGGAACGGCAAAGCATCCCCAGAACAATCCCAGACAGGCTGGCATCAAGATTCCGATACGGACGATAGATGAGTGTCTCATAGTGCACTCCTTTTTCAATGACTGGAGAGAAAAATGCCGCAGAGTATGCGAAGTTTCTCATAATTCGATCGCGGGTTTCCCCCCGCAAGTGATACCCGTCAAACCTTCTGGACACCTATGAGGAATTGAGCAATTCCCGTGCCGTTTGTTTGCGGATTGATTGAAAGTGCCGGAACGGGGAGGCTATATCGATACCCAAGCCAGATCGAGAATGGTATTCGTTGGGTGCTCCGTGTTGAAGACCGCCTTGACGGGAAGACCGAACTCGGCCTTACCCTCTTTCAAATAACTCATCAACTTCGTGCACACTCCCTCGATCTCGACGCTGATCAATGTCGCCCCGGGTTGCAGGCGAAACGGCGCGCCGGGGTAGGTGACCGTACTGAATGTGTAAATCTTTCCGACCGTCGGGGCCTCGACCCACTC
>CAYXGR010000024.1:0-13386 GCA_964464525.1 uncultured Planctomycetaceae bacterium | reverse complement strand
CCATAACGTGCCCAACGCTCCGGATCGGCGTGGAACTTGTCCCACTTCCCCTGAAGCTGCCACAGGACTTCGACGAGCTGCCAGATGCCGGTCGCCCCGACGGCGTGCATCGTACCGATCAGACCACCCGAGAGATTGGTCGGTAGCCGACCCTCAAAGTAGGCATCGCCCGACTCGATAAACTCCCGACCACGCCCGTAGGGACGCAGCCCGATGTCTTCATAGGTCTGAACGTCGCTGATGGTGAAGGCGTCGTGGGTCTCCAGCAGGTCGAAATCCTCAATTGGATCCTGGATGCCAGCCATGTGATAGGCAAGATAGGCCGCCATCCGCGCAGCTAGAAACGAACTGAAGCCCGGCCAGTCTTCTCGCTTGTCGTTGAAGTAGTCCTTGTAGGTTTCCTCTGTCTCGTTTGGCAATAGCAGAATGGGCATGGCCCGCCGATCGGCCGTCCGCAAGGTATGGGTGCCGCCGCAAATGGCCGTCAACCGGATGGGTTGATCGCTGATCTTGTAGGCCGTTTCCTCGTCCGCAAGTATCAACGTCGCCGCGCCGACGCTCATCACGCAACATTCCAGAAACGACAAGGGATCGGAAACCATATCATTCTTGAGAACTTCCTCAACTGTATATTTTCCGGGATTCTGGCTGTAGGGTGAATACCGGGCATAGTCGTGGTTCTTGCAGGCGATCCGCGCGAGTGTTTCGCGAGGAACGCTGTTCTCGTACTGATAACGCTTGGCCATCAGGGCGTAATACGCCGCGTACATCCACCCCAGCTCGCTCTCGAAATCCTTGCACGCCGCGCTGGCGATATAGGAGTTCCCCACCTTCGTCGGAACTTCGTCCATCCGCTCCCAGCCGACGACCGGCACGCAGCTCGCATAGCCCGATGCCACGGCTTGAGCCGCCGCCAAGACCGACGAGCCCCCCGTTGCACCGCCTGTTTTCACCTCGATATTCCCGAGCGGATCGAAACCCAGATAGTCGTGCACCTTTGAGGCCGCCAATAGCTGATCGCCGAAGTGATCGGCGAATTGGGAATAGACCACCCAGTTCACCATCCCCCGCAGCTCCTCGGGAGAAACCTTCAGATCATTCTCCTCAAAGGCCATCCGAGACGCCTCCATGCACAACTGGCAGGTATTCTTCTCTGGATAGCGTTTGCGATAGTCGGTCTGACCGCCCGCTACGACATAAACGGGCTTTTCAAACTTCGGGATCCTCAGGTTCCCGGGGCCGAATCGGATCATGGTTCATTCCCTTTCCAATGCTTTTAACGCGGCGAGGACAAAAAGTCGTTTCGCCTGAGAACGCCGGCCATTGTAGGATGAGCCGCACCATTGGCAAGGGCCGCCGGCATGCTCAGGGAGCTAGATTTCATGAACCGATTCGTCCAGCACACCATCCATGACCGGGTCGCGACGGTCCGTCTCAACCGACCTGAACTACACAACGCCTTCAACGAGGTCGTCATCGAAGAACTAACCAGTACATTTCTTGAACTGGGACGCAACCCGGATACCCGGGTCATCGTGCTGGCCGCCGAGGGAAAGTCGTTCTGTGCCGGGGCCGACATCCATTGGATGAAACGCATGGTCGATTATTCATTCGAAGAGAATGTTGCGGACGCCACAAAGATGGCCAACATGCTGCAATCGATCCGCGCATGCCCCAAGCCGGTTATCGCCCGGATCCACGGCGCGACGATCGGCGGCGGTGTCGGCCTCGCGGCGGCCTGTGATATCGCCGTGGCCGTCCACTCGGCAATCTTCTGTCTAAGCGAGGTCAAGCTCGGCATCCTCCCCGCCGTGATCTCGCCCTATGTACTTGAAAAGATCGGTCCCGGTCATATGCGCCGCTACGGCCTGACCGCGGAACGGTTCGATTCCCTCGAAGCCCGGCGCATCGGCCTGATCGCAGAATCATTCGAAACGGAAGTGGAAATGGATACATGGATCGAAAAGACGATCGCAACATTGAAGGCCAACGGCCCGGAAGCCCTGACAGAGTGCAAGCGCGTGCTGCGCGACGTGCAAGATCTCGACTGGACGGCCAAACAAAATCTGACCGTCGAAGCGATCGCCAAACGCCGTGTATCGCCCGAAGGGCAGGAGGGATTGAAAGCCTTCCTGGAAAAACGTCCACCAACATGGGTGAAGAACCCATAAGGCGGGTATGATTTCAAGTTTGAGATTTCAAATTTCAGATTACGAATTGAATCACTATCCGTATCGAATCCTGAAATCTTGCTACCGACCGCCCACGTCATAATCCTGAAGCTCCGACAGTCGCTGTCGAATTTTCGGTAGCAATGATGGCCTGTTCACTTTCGCGTCCGCCTCAGCCTCCTTGAAATGATACACGGCTTCGAGATAGGCTCCCCGCTGAAAAAGCAGGCAGCCCAGGTTGTAGTGCGCCATATGAAAGCGAGGCCGCCCGCGAAGGGCCCGTTGATAATGATCCTCCGCTTCGCTCAACGCACCTTGCGATTGCAGGAGAATCCCCAGGTTCACATTCGCCTCGGGATAGTCGGGATAAATCTCAACGGCCCGGCGATAAGACCGGACGGCCGACTCGATGTTGTTCCGCCGCCGATACTGTCGGGCTAGATGATAATGCCCGTTGGGCCAATTCGGATTACGCTCCACCATTGCCGTAAACAGTGAGATGGAATCACGCCAGACTCGGCAGTACGACCGCGTTTGATAACACAATCCGATCACGACGGTCGTCCCAATCAAGATAAGCGGAATTCGAATGATTCTCTGTCGATTCCTCTGTCGAGATCGAGCCCACAGCTTTGCGGCCACTCCCCCAACGAGAATAGCCCAACCGATGCACGACAGATAGGTGTAGCGGTCCGCCGCTAGCTGCCCGCCATGCAAAACAAAGCCGGCGACAGGTGCAACGAACAGACAATAACCGATCCAAACGCACAATAACCAGGGATGTCGCCGCCGCACGGCGATTGCCACAATCGTCACAACGAACACACCCGCCACCGCCGCCAAAAACCACGGGTCCGAAACAATATCGCCTATCGGATGAGGCCGCGCGTAATACGGCGCAATCCCTACGGGAACAAACGTCGACACGACATAGAACACCAGGGAGAAAGAGATGATCAGCGACTTCACCAATGGCGGATCGGGTTGATAGTCCGGCGTCGCCAGGTTCGCCCATGTGGCCATGACGATCGCCGCCAGCGTCGGGATGAGATAGGGAATCTTCTCGATGAGTACACTTCCCAGAATGGGCCGGCCAGGGCAATTGGGTCCGCCGATTCGTCTTAGTGGGTACACATCGAGCAAGAGAAATACCGCCACCAGAGGAATGGCGATCGACTTGCATAAGAGCGATGCCACCAGAAAAACAATCGCCAACACATGCCAGCGTCGTCGCCCAGACCGAACCGCACGCAGATAACAGAGCAGCGAGGCCAGACAGCCGTTCGCGGCGAGCAGATAGGGCTGCCCTGAAGCCCAGGCGACCGCCTCGGCACGCAACGGATGCACGGTGAACAATACCGCCGCGAGCGTGGCTCCAATGACCATGGCAGTCGGCGATTGCTCGGCCACGCGCGGCATTGCCCGGCCGAGCAAATGGACGGTAATGAAATAACAGAGGATGCTGGCCATAACATGGAAAAAGAGACTGCTATATTGAAGCCCACGCCGGAACGACGAGAGATTCTCCCCACCAAACAACTGATACTCAAATGCGGTAATGAACCAGGTAAGCGGCTGCCAGACGCCGATCAGATCCGAACGCAGCATCCAGTGCAGATTGTCCGACGAGAAGGAATGGATGTGCTCGTTTTCGACCAGGTTGTCGACGTCATCCCATTGGACGAACTCGTTGTCCAGGGAGGGTGCGAATGCAACCAGACCGGCGCCGATGATGAGCAATATGGAGAAAAGATTTGCCGTCGAGGGCGGGGCCACGATCGTGGGCGAAACTGCGCCGGACCGTGCCGGCTCGCGCGTGGGTCGCGTGTGCCGGTTGCCCTTTCCAGAGCGTCTTCGTGATGTTCCGCCTCGTCCCATCCGCGAACGCCGGTTCGATGATCAAGCCAGGTTCATCGTCATCAGGAACTCGGCGTTGGTCTTCACCTTGTTCAGACGGCTCGTCAGCAACGACATTGCCTCGACCGGATTCATATCCACGAGCACCCGGCGAAGCTGATAGATGAAATGAAGCTCCTGCGGATCGAGAAGCAACTCCTCTTTCCGTGTGCCGGAGGCGGAGATGTCAATGGCGGGCCAGATCCGCTTCTCGACCAGACGCCGATCGAGATGTAATTCGCTGTTGCCCGTGCCCTTGAACTCCTCGAAGATGACCTCGTCCATCTTCGAACCGGTATCCACCAAGGCAGTTCCTATGATCGTCAGACTGCCACCTTCCTCGATGTTCCGCGCGGCGCCAAAGAATCGTTTCGGCTTCTGAAGGGCATTGGCATCGACCCCACCGGTCAGAATCTTCCCCGAGTGCGGCACTTCCGTGTTGTAGGCTCGGGCCAGCCGTGTAATCGAGTCCAGCAAAATCACCACGTCACGACCGTACTCGACGAGGCGCTTGGCCTTCTCGATCACCATCTCGGCGACCTGAACATGACGGCTCGAGGGCTCGTCGAAGGTCGAGGATATGACCTCGGCCTGCGTGCTGCGCTGCATCTCAGTCACTTCCTCGGGCCGTTCGTCGATCAACAGGATGATCACATAACTGTCCGTATGATTTTGGGAGATGGCGTTGGCCATCTTCTGGAGCAATACCGTCTTGCCGGTCCGTGGCGGCGCGACGATGAGCATGCGCTGTCCGAAGCCGATGGGCGTGACGATATCAACTACGCGCATATTCACCTCTTCTGAGGACGTCTCCAGATGTACACGCTTGTCTGGGTGGTGTGGCGTCAAGTCCTCGAAGGCGGTCTTCTCAGTGACTGTGTCCGGTTCTTCGAAACAAATCGCCTCGACGCGCAACAGGGCGAAATATTTCTCCGACTCCTTCGGCGGACGGATCTGCCCGGCGATGATATGACCCGACCGGAGGCCGAAACGGCGTATCTGCGACGGACTGATATAGATGTCATCGGGACAGGGGATGTAGTTGTATTCGGGGCTACGCAGAAAACCGAAACCATCCGGAAGAATTTCAAGTACGCCCTCGCCGTACATCAACCCTTCGCCGTGCTTGTTGATACGCTCCTTGAGGATACGGAAGATGAGATCCTGCTTCTTGAGAAGGGCATATTCGCTGATCCCCTCGATTTTGGCCACCTCGTGAAGCTCGGGAATGCTCATCCGTTGGAGATCGGTGATATGAAGATCTCCTTTCTTGACCCGCTCATATCGCTCGTGGGTTTCGGGATCGGGCGTGCTGTTGGAGGGACCCCGTGTGCTGTCGTTGCTTGGTTCCGCCATCATCACATGAGTCGAGGAACCAACGCCCTCTGATGAATCCGGTCCGTTCTCCAACGAGGTCGAATCGTTGCCGGTTGTTCTCGGTTTCAATTTCCCGGAAGCACTACCGCCGGACTTGCGCGTCTTTTTACGTGGCCGGGAACTGCCCTGGGATTTAGCCATGAAACAAACCTCCGATGGTATTCAAGCCAATAAGCATGGTTGAGAGTCTAACAACCGCGATGGTCGCCATAGGGTGGTAAAGGGTGGATCAAAGTTAATATATCAATTCCGCGAGGATTCCCCTGCAACAACTGCTGTGGAAGGCACGAACATCAAGCCGCGTCGTAAGCCGATAGGATTTTCGTGAATACGCGCTCTACGTGTTTCCGCAGGTCGGCCAGAGTGGAATTGTTCTCACATATATCATCGGCCCGGGCGCGCTTCGTGTCCAGTGCCAACTGCGATTTTTCTCGACGGGCCAATTCTCCTTCAGGCCATCCGTGCGCATTTTCGGACCTGACGATACGCGTCGCCTGATCCGAATCGATGAAGATAACGGCATCACAGATCAGATCGAGGTCCGCCTCATAGAGTAACGGGCTGTCGATGACAATCATCTTGACCCGAGGCTGACGGTTAAATTCGGCCATCATGTCACTTCGGCGGATCGCTATTCGAGGGTGTAATAACGCCTCGAGTTTATGACGCTGAGCGGGATCCGTAAAAACGATGGATGCGACCTTCTGTCGATCTACTGAGCCGTCTTCGGCGATCACCCCTTGGGTCCACCAGCGGGTGATGATCTTTTTGACATCGGGAGAGTTAATTTCAAGGTGTCCCAACTGATCAGAGGGAATCACCCCCGCACCCAGTTCGCTCATAATTTTGGCGACCGTGCTCTTCCCAGAGCCTACTCCCCCCGCGAGCCCCACGACGGGTTTGCGGGACCGGACTGTTTGTTCTTTTGCCGTGAGCGATTACTCCCTCGCCACCCGGAACAACAACCTGTGGCGCCACACAAACGAATCGGCCAATCCTTCCCAAGAAAGCATGAAAACACAGTACAAAGGAAGATGCCCGCCGGCTGCTGAAGGGATGCCTGATAGCAGGTATCGAGATCCGGTCTCCGCAATCCGACATGGATGAACCATGAATACGGCAGTGCACCGGAACGCTCGACGCGGCATTATAGCGGAGACAACTCCGGGTGTCACCCCCTTTTTTTTTAATTAACGGGATCGCCTCCTGTTAAAATCGACCCTCCTGAGCCGGATCGGCCGTTGCGGAATCGGATCAGATTCGCCTCCTAGAATCCACCAAGATATTGATGGGCCCGGCATTCACCGATTCGACCGCCATCAATTCACGGAATCGCCCGGTCGCCACCTCCAATCCTTCAGCTCGCAGCCCCTCACAAAGCCGTTCATAGAACCCATCGGCCTGCTCCGGGGACGCCGCGCCGGTAAAGGCAGGACGCCGGCCCTTGTGGACGTCACCGTAGAGTGTGAAATTGCTGACAACCAGAACACCGCCATCCGCCTCGGCGACATCGCGGTTCATCTTACCCTCATCATCGGGGAAGATACGAAGATAGCGAATTTTTTGAACCATGTAGTCCAGATCTACCTTGCCATCGTCCTCACCTATGCCGAGGTAGACGAGCAGTCCCGTACGGATGCAGCCGATGGCCTGCCCATCGACCATCACAGACGCACTCGCGACCCGTTGTATCACCGCCCTCATAAGCAACCCAATCCGAAAGATCCGCCGCTCCTACACCCAATCGCACTTGTTGTTATTGTTGTTTGTTTTGTTTTTGTATTATTATATATTTTGACGTTTCGACGATCACTACGCGTACAACCTGTACAGTCCGATCAGAGAGGCCAGCAACAACACACCCCCGAGCACCAGAAACGCGCGCCGATGCTCCCGACTTCCCGCAAAAGAATAAAGAGCGCCAAGAATAGCCAATGTGGCCGGGCTCACCCACGCCTCCGGTTGCCGGACCGGCGACAACAATTCCAACAAAGCACGCATGGGGAAGACGAGCAACGCCAAAAACCAGAGGGGTATCGCGAATGCTCGCCACCGGCTGTTCGGAGCCGACTCGGCGAGCAACAGGATCGGCAGGGCCAGCGCACTGAGTACAACAGCATCGTATTGAACAAGCCATCCCCGTTGTGGGGATGTCGGAAGACGGATAAATATGAACATAATCGCTGCGAGAAACAAGGCGACGGCGAATGTCGCAATGGTGGTGGAGTTGTATCGACGGCCCTCGCGTGTGCTCTGAATGGCCAACAGCAACATCACACCGCCGCCACAAACAGTCATCCGCACATTATTGTCTTCGCTCGAATGAACGAGATACGGCCAGAGGGTCATCTGCCAGGCAATCAGGACGGCAATGGCCATCAACAAAAAGCGCGTGCGCTCGACAAAGGGAATCATCCGACCGGCCGTGGTCCACGCAATCGTCAAACCCGCCTCGGAATCAGTGGGCCGCCCAGAAGCGACAACCATATCCGAATCAGGGGCACCCTTGAGAAGTTGTTGATCCCAAAATCGATAGAGCCAGGACCACAGCGCAATCATGAGCCAGAGCGCGAGCAGGATGGCGTTGAATAGAATCGGCATGCGCCGCACGTACTCCATGGAAGACGAAATGGGATCGACCAGCCCGACCCCGGCGCATGCCAGGGCAACAAAGGTGAGTGTCAGCAACGCCATCCCCAGACCGGCCGTGTTGGCGCTCCAGCGTCGATAGGTCATGAACAAACAGGCGATACCCACCAACGAGGAGGTGATGCAGTTCACCGCTGAGAGTTCCCATCCTGCCCGGCCTGCCCGGACGACCTGAAATACGCCCGAAAGGAGAACCAGACCCGCGATCACTGCCTCTGTCTGGATGTAACCGGGCCAGCGGGAATAGGGCACAATCAGATCATCGAGACGATCGGGCCATGCACGACTGCGTTTGCGCCTAAGAAACAGTTCCTGCAACACAGCCGCGACCACCAGAACAAGGGCAAGCCCGACCTGCAACTGGACCGTCCAAGTCCACCAACCGGGCTGGAACGGAAGTCGCTGCGCTTCGGGAATCTGATCAGAAAGCGACGCCGAAGGTATCATCAGGCTCGTCCACCACACCAACACACCCGCCAGAGCAAGCAGCAGTGTCGGTTGCTGGGGTCGGTGGGACGGACCGTTCCAGAACAACAACGCCAACAAGAGACCGCCGACCACGGGAAGACCCAGAGGTGTCAACGGCTCGAACGAGGCATTCGCGTCAACAACCCGAGGCCAGGTTGTGCGCACGAGGATAGTCCCAATCACGGTCACCGTAACGACGCCGGTAATGAAGGACCATGCCAGAAAAGTACCGTGTGAATCCGAACCGCGGTGTGATGGGTACCCGAAGTCCCCCTCGGATTGTTCCGGTGCTGACAAACTCGAAGCAAGATTGGTTCTTGGTTGTCTTTCCCGTGAGGCGAGCCATCCGAAGAAGGCCCACATCAAGCTGAGCAGCGCCCCCAACAGGCCGACACGATAGACATCGGCGACCGGCGGCCAGTCACGATGAAATACGGCAATCCCGAGACCGACGGTCGCAGCAAACACAAAGAGCGATGTGCCCAACCCACGCGGGAGCCTACGATGGATCCACTGACACGTGATGGCGACCGCCAGGATGCCGACAACGACGACGTCGACCGCGGTGACGTAAGCAAATGGTGAATTCATATGTTGAATACCGACCGCGAACAATTCGGCTTGCTGAATTTGGGGCAACGCCAATGTCATGAAACTCGAAGATCATAGGGCCGGAATGAACCCCGTCGTAACAAACGAGCAGAGATCCCCGGTAGATGCAAACTCGATCCAAAGGTCCAGTGTGGCACCGGTGACCAGCCGACGCAAGACACTCCCCCTCAGAGCCGCGACCGAAAGGAAGCAGTCATCCTTCGAAGGACATAACCCGGGCACAAGTGAGGCGTAAGGCGGATCGTATGACCCATCTATTTATCGTGAGGATCAGTAAATGTGGACCGCCATATCACCCATATCACGCATCTAATCCATACCCCGAGCGCAAGCGAGTGGGATCATGGAGGGCGTCCAGCAGGAAGCACGAAAAAATATCCATTCACCCTGATATCACTATTTTTGTTTATTTGTTGTATTTGTTTTAATTTTGACGTTTTGACGTTGGGTCTGAATCGTTAGGGTTGCTCCGACAGGATGATATTGTTGTACTCCAGCAAAGTGCCCTTCGCCCGCTCGACGTCCACCAGTCCAGTGTTGTAGTTCACGGCGGACTGAAGCAGACCGCGTCGGGCAGCTGCGAGATTGGTCTGGGCAGAGAGAATGGTGTTCAGTTCGGACGGACTCTTGCGCTCTTGTCGCTCTTGAAGAGAACGAAGGTTTTCCGATGCGGCGATGACACCCTGATAACTCGGCCTGAGCTGTTCGAAGTTGGTCTCGATATTACGCAGGGCAACGCGGCAGTCGGTGATGATGTTGTCCAAAGTCTGCTTGTAGCCCAGCAGCGACTGGGATTGCCGAAGCGCCGAGATACGTATTCCCGCTCGCTCGAATCGTTCCCCAAAATTCCATAACAGTTCGAGACCGACGAACTGGTCGATGAAATTGGCGCCCGTCATCTGATCGAATGCCACATCGGCATTCGAACCCAGGCCGTTGAGCGTCACCCGATAGATCACATCCAACTGAGGAAGGGCCTGGTTCTTCGAGATGCCAAGCTGCAATCGTGTGATATCGACGGCGTGTCGGGCCTGAATGATCTCCGGTCGCCGCTCGATTGCCGTCTCCACGGCATGAAACCGATCGCGAACCACCTCAATGATCGTAGGACCGTCAACCGGAATGATCTCGATATTGGCCGACAACGGCAGATCGGGATCATTCAACAGATTGAGCAGTTGATCTTCCGCATTCCGAACACGGTTCTTAACGTCGATATATTCGAATTCCCGGGACTTGACGCTGGATTCACTCTGATAGAGCAGCGTCTTGTACGCATCAAAATCGATGCGCGCCTTCACTTGATCGTAGGTCAACCGGGCCTGCGCCAACAGCTCGGCACTGACCACAACGTCTCGACGAGCGGCAACCAACGTCCAGTACGCCTGCTCGGTGTTGTTCAGAACATCGATGATCCGCGCCCGAAAGGCTTCCTCGTCGATTCGGCGCTGGTTCTTGGTGATGTTGATCTGCGAGCGGTTGAAATCAATCCCGAAGTTCCGCAGCAACGGCTGACGAAGTTCAGCAGAAAAATTTTGCGTCCATGATGGGTTCAATAGGTTGAATGCGAATCCCGGATTGTCCACCCGAACCATCGTCTGCGTCAGCGTCACATTGGCCCCTGTCGCCAACAGCTTGCGAATCCCGCCGCTGACGACGGTCGAGTCGGTCGCGCCAGAGGTCAGTGCCGTCGGTGTGGGGGTACTCGTATTGTTGCGGTTGACGTTCGCGAAAAAGGCAACATCAAACGCCGCCTCGGCCTGCACGACCTGGGCCGTACTGATTGCCGGGGCGTATCCGTCGGTCTTGATCTGATAATTGTTCGCCAAGGCACGCCGGATGCAGTCCGCCAGCGCCAATCGAACCTGACTGGTTCGCTCGATCTCCTGGATCAACCGCGTCGCCTCGTCATAAATCCGTTCGTTTTCCGTCTTGATCAGCCGCTGTCCAAATCGCGTCACCTCGAGGCGTTTGTCGAACACCTCCCGCGCCACGGATGGATCGGGCAGGTGCAGCCAGATGGCGGTATCCAGCGACGGATCCTTCGCCGCCGCCTCACCGGAAAGCTCGACCGGGGCCGGGCTGTCGATCGGCGTCAATTCCGGCATCAACTCCTGCGCCTCTCCCATGCGCTCTTCATAGCGCTGAACCTGCTCCGCGTCCAACGCCACATCCGGCGATTGACAACCGGTCACAGATAATATGAGCACCACGGTGAGGGCGCGTTTCGGAGCGAGTGGATCAATAAATCGCATGGAAATTGCTCGAAAAAAGGATTGCATTGTGGTGAGGGTTGGCTATCACGTAAGACCGCCCCAAGGCTGGGTTCGACACAACATGCAAAACGGGCATTCTAGATCGCCCCATTTGCCTGTCAAATCTTCCCCGAGACCAAATACCCCATTCCCCCCCGACGAGCGGGCCAATCCGAGCCCCAAGCGCAAGCGAGTGGGTCAATCCAAGCATAGGTGCCCCATCCTTTCTCATAAAAAAGGGAGAGTAAGAAGCATTCAATTCAAACGTTCACGGCGATAGGGAATCCGTTCGGCCCGTCAAAACTGTCTTACACCCTCCCCTCCACCCAGCACTCATCTCAACGTGAGAACAAATATGATGAGCGGCTGATCATGTATCAGGCCAACCGAATCTGCACAATCTCTGCCGGAGCATGGATCCGCAATGGAAACCAGTTTCCGACACCGCTATTAACAAACAATGTGCGGTCGCCGTGCTGATAGAAGCCACGGATATAGCGAAAAAGCAGGCTCCCGGCGCCAAGTTCCAGCCGGGATCCGGGAGGCGTCAGCATCAACTGTCCCCCGTGCGTATGCCCAGACAGCGTCAACGGCACGTCTCGCTCGATAAGTCGATCAAACGCGTGAGGATGGTGAGCCAGTGCGATCATCGGACCTTCTTGCGAGGATTCATAGCCGGACAACATCATATCAATATTCCGAATGTTCCCGGCACGGTGACGGGATGGGGAATCGTCCCGATCATAATCAAGCCCGGCGATCGTCAAGTGCTCGCCGCCGATTTTCAGCGAGCGGCGATCGTTGATCAAGAGCGGAAAATGCTCACGGACGCCGGCAATGAAATCGACTCGATTGTCGATCTCATCGTGATTGCCAATGCAGGCAAACAGCCCGTGACGATGCTCCATCTGCCTCAGTGCCTCGATCGCGGGTGGCAACATGTCGTTGGATATGTCCACGATGTCGCCGGTCACGACAATCAAATCACTATCGAGACGGTTGACTTCCTCTACCAGATGCCGAAGCAGGTAGGGGCGATAGTGACGGCCGACGTGCAAATCGCTGATGTGGGTGATCGTCAACCCCCGCAGTCGATCGGGCAGCCACGGTGCCGGCAACCGGTGCCGATGGACCAGTAGGCGATGCTCTTGAACACGTGCCGCAGAAGCCCCCACGCCCAATAGGATCATCGGCACACCGGCGACAGCAGTCTGCAACACCGCGCGACGGCCGGGATCCACAAGTGGATCGACTCCCGAGTGCAACACGTGCGGCCCACAAGTCCTGCCGTGGATGAGCCGTCCCAACGCAATTCCGCCCAGCACGACCAGCCGGATCAAGGCGACGATGGGCATCATCGTCACCAGCCCCAGGTGCCAGAGCGTCACCGCCGCCGCATACCAGTAGGGGACCGCAACCAGGAGACCGGGCACACGACCCGCAATCAACATGTTGACGATCGGCACGTTCAGCCCAACACAGAACAACGCCGCCATCAGACGAAGCGCCCTCGATCGTCTCGATGAACGGATACACCGTGCGAAGCGACGGTCGGCGATCCCCCACCACAATGCGTTGAACAGCAGGATCGTCGAGATCACTAACCGGAACCCAATTGATCGCCCGACTGGATAATGTGGGGCAATCCACCCTCCATAGACCAGTAGGGCAGCCATCAAAATCAGCAAGGTCCATCCAAGGATGGAATAGACCCGATCAGAGGGCAGGCGTGTTGAGATCATCTGTTTATTATCGGATTCACTATACAGCTGGCCATTTTAGCACTACCCATACCTTTTCGAGTCCATCTCATCTATCGCACAAGTCACTTACTGAAAACGCGATGACTCGAACGACCGCACGCCGCCTCTTATAATCGGCCCCCATGTCGTGGTCGCCCTCTTCGGTCGTCAAAAATCTCCTTGGCACCGCCGGATGGATCGTCGGTTTCGGCGTCT
>CAYXGR010000023.1:0-17627 GCA_964464525.1 uncultured Planctomycetaceae bacterium | reverse complement strand
CGCGATAGAGTCGGCCGTCGTGGCGGCGCCCGATGACCTGCGCGAACGTCTGCGCCCGCTGATCGACACGGCGCGCGAGCTATTGCGCGAGGGGGTGACGCAATGGCGATAACCGTCCCCAACGGCGTGGAGCTATGGCGCGGCCCGAGCCGGATCACTGGCGAGGATATCGGGGTGGTTGCGGTGGGGGTCGTTTCCCCATCGTCCAACCGCAAGACCGGGCCCATGATCCAGGTGTACATATTGCCCGTCGACCGGTCGCCACTCGACGCGTACCAAGACGACCGGGCGCGGGCGGTGTGCGGCGGTTGTCCGCTGGCCGAGGCGTGCTACGTGCGATTGGACCGCGGGCCGTCGATCGTATGGAACCAATGGACCGATGGCGCATACCCTGCCGGCAGTGCTCGAGACCTGACCGGCCGTTCGATCCGGTTCGGCGCATGGGGCGATCCCTGCGCGGCTCCGTTGCCTGTGTGGTCTGGGCTGCGGCGCGTGTCTTCCAATACGTCAGGATACACGCACCTGGCACACGAGCGGCGCAACTGGCGCTATCGTCGGTACATGATGGCGAGCTGTGAGACGATCGAGGACGCGCGGGCGCTCTGGGCTCGCGGGTGGCGTACGTATCGGGTGATGGCGCCGGACGAATCGGCCGGACCTGGGGAAGTTGGCTGCCCTGGCGCGGAGGAAAACGGCCGACGGACCATTTGCTACTCCTGCAAGCTATGCCGCGGCGCTGGTTCCGCCCGTTCGGTGGGCGCGCGTATTCACGGCGGGCCTCAAGGCACACTCGAGACCCGATACAGCAAGGTCCTGGAGCGGATCAAGAACGGGAGGGGTTCCGATGGGTGAGCACGTTTTCACGCAACGTGATATTGCACAGTGGCGCCGGGCTATCACGCCGGGCGTCATGACCTGCGAGAACTACCAATGCCGGGCGCCAATGCGGCGCCGTTCGGTGTCTGAGCCACTGCCAGGCGGGGTGCAGGAGCGGCGGGTCTATCAATGCCCGGAGTGTCGATCAGTGGTGATTGTCTATTTGAGGGAGGGTTCCGACTATGCCTAGCGCGATAATCTACGCACGATATTCCCCACGACCCAAGGATTGCGATTCGATCGAACGCCAACAGGCGGACGCGCGGACGTGGTGCGAGGGTAAGGGGGTGGATGTCCGCGCAGTGTATGGCGACCCCGAGGTTAGCGGCGCCTTGCCGTTCTACCGTCGGCCCGGTTTGTCTGCGGCGCTCGACGATCTAAGGACCGGGGAGTATTTCGTGCTGCGCAATCTGAACCGATCAGCGCGCAGCCTGGCGGTGGCGATCGGGATCGAGGAGGAAATCGCCAGTAAGGGCGGCATCCTGGTAAGCGTGGAACATGGCGGTATTCAGCCGCCGAAGGATACCGACCGTTACGCTTGGGCGTTTCGCATGATGCAATACGTCTGGTTTGAGATTCAACGATTGGAGATCAACGAGCGCACAACGCGGGCATTCCGCCGGCGGATCGACTCAGACCTGGTAGCCGGCGGGGTGGCCCCCATCGGGAAGCAACGCGACGGGGATAGTCTGGTTGATGATGATGACGAATCGGAAGTAGTCGGGGTTATCGGCAGTCTCCATGCGCAGGGCATGGCGCCAGGAAAGATCAGGTCGGAACTGGAGGATCGGGGCTATTCGCCGCGAGGCGAGCGGTGGCACAGGAACACGGTGGTTCGCGTCATAAGACGTCTGGAGCGGCAAGGACATTTCGGGTAGGCTACGTCGGACACAGGGCTCGTGGACGAGTCGGTTTTAGGATGTTACGATAACACTGGAGGCTATCATGCTGGTACTGACAAGGAAGGTTGGCGAGGAGCTGTTGATCGGGAATGACGTTCGCATCGTAGTGAACGGTTTGCGTTCCGGTGGTGTATCACTGGCCATTGAGGCCCCGCGAAGTATCGCGGTAGTACGAGGGGAGTTAGTTCGTGGATCTACCAAACATGCAGCGAGCGGCAATGGCGGCGGGTCAGGCTCAGGCCCAGCAGAACGCGATGATTAACTCGTTCTTGATGAGCACGGCAGCGAGCATTTACGCTCAGTCGATTGCCAGTCTCGTTATGGTTAGCGGCAAGCCGGACCGAAAGGAGCTACGCAAACGAGCACATGCGTCGAAGGAATCGGCGTTGTTCCTTGCGGAGGCGTTCGGTCTTGTGACGGTCGAGGATCGGCCGGAAAGGGGTATTGTCGATGAAGGTTAAGTATTGCGGTACGTGCCGGTACTGGTACGAGGTTGAGCCGACCGGAGCACGCGATGGTGAGTGTCGGCGACGTGCACCGTCGAATGTCGACAGTGAAGGGCGTGCTATTTGGCCGCTAATCTACGAGTTCGGTTCGTGTGGCGAATGGGACGGCCCTACCGGCAGTCGATCGGAGGGCAAATGAGCACCACGCATAAGCGAGGCGGTAAGCGTCCTGGCGCAGGCCGGCCGCGCGTTTACGACGACCACATCAAGGTGACGGTTTCGTTTGAGGGCGATATGCTGGATCTGCTCGACGCTGAGTGCCGTCGGCTCGGCAGCACTCGCTCGCGGGTGGTCCAACGCGCCGTATGCGAGTTTCTGTATGAGGACCGGATGAATCGAGAGAACAAGGAGGCGTAGGATGAATCTACCGTATGTGCCATTGACCTGGGTGAACTGCGACCGTGACCCTCGTGTCGCGACGTCGCATTGCATCCTGTGTGATGGACGCGCGAAGGGCCTTAGCTTTGAGGACGCGGAAGCGTACGGGGAGGACCATATTTGCGGCGAGTGTCTTCGCGCCGCGGCTGGCATGTTCCCCGTGGAGGATGACACGTAATGGCGACAACTAACATTGAGTGGACAGACGTCACGTGGAACCCGGTTACCGGGTGCTCCGCAGTGAGCCCTGGTTGTACTCACTGCTATGCCGCGACTATGACGAATCGGCTACAGGCGATGGGGCGAAAGGAATACTCCGGACTCCTGAACGCCCACGGGCACTTTAACGGCAATGTGAATACTCTCACCGAGCGACTTGCCGCTCCGTTGCGTTGGCGCAAACCTCGGATGGTATTCGTCAATTCCATGAGCGACCTGTTCCACGAGAACGTACCGGATTCGTTCATCCGCATGGTCTTCGCGGTGATGAGTATTGCCGGACAACATACGTTTCAAGTGTTGACCAAGCGCGCGGAGCGGATGTCGCAATGGTTCGCTGACGAGGCGAATTCGTTGTCGGCTTGCCAGGCAGAGCTTGTAGCGTCGGATTGGTGGTGTGCCACTCAGCCGGACCGTACCCCAACGAACCGCAACCGCGTGCGCGATACATCGCAGATCAACGGCACGAGTCGTGGGCTCGGGGACGGCAACTATTGGCCGCTCGGCAACGTGTGGCTTGGGGTGTCGGCGGAGGACGATGGGCGAGCACGCGAGCGAATTCCCCACTTGCTTTCCTGCCCGGCATCCGTGTGGTTTGTATCCGCCGAGCCGCTTCTCGGCCCGATTAGTTACACTGGTATGTTTGGTGTCGATTGGGTGATAGTGGGCGGTGAAAGCGGGCCGTGTGCGCGGCCACTGCTCCCTCAATGGGTGCGTGATATTCGTGACAAATGCAAGACAGCGATTGTTCCGTTTTTCTTCAAGCAGTGGGGGCCAAGGCAAGCCGGCCACCTGCTCGATGGCCGTGCCCATCGCGAATGGCCCAAGTCGAACAATCTGAAGGCACAGGATGCACAATGACTGACCGAGAACTACCCGCGGACCATGAGAGCCGTTGGCTCTACGGGGAGACCGAGCGTCGGCAACTGTCGATCGAGCTAACGCCGATGAAGGCGATCAGGGCGAAGTGCCTGGACTGTGCCGGCGGCAAGCCGGCCGAGGTCACGAAATGCCACATCACCGACTGCACCCTATACCCCTACCGGTTTGGTACCAGACCCCACTATCAGGGGCACGAGCGAAAGAAGCGGGAATTGACCCAAGAGCAACTCGACGCGCTTCGCGAGCGGCTCCATGCCGGTAAGATGGCCAGGAAGGCCAGGAACTAGGCTTACGGCTGGGGATGCTCGACGTTGGAGCGCCCAGGCGACCACAGAGCCACATTGAGACTGCGAACGTTTTACGTACACTTTTTGTAGGGATTGGAGGGCGTGATGGATGAATGTCAAGTTAGGAAATGTACGGAGTGTGGGGAGGGGTTTTCTGTCGGGAAGCGGGTGAGGGACCTGACTCGGCTGGGGATCACCCCGACCAAGGACGAGCTGAAGGTCTGCTCGGACTGTGCGGCGAAAGCCAAGCAGAGCGACAAAGAGGAGCCAGAGGCCAAGCATAGTCTCTGACGCGTAACGAATCACAGGCCCGCAGCGTGGCGCCCAGCGCCCGCTGCCGGTCGCTATCACACGGAGAGAGCAATGGTATGCGCACGATGCGGCGGGGAACTGCCCGCCAAGAAGGGGCCCTGCCCAACCTGTGGCGCTCACACGCCTATCGCCTGCCTCGATCCTGAGGCGATCTACCGGGAAACCGCCAAGCTCCGTGAGGGCTGGACGGACGCCCAATCATCTCGAGCGAACTGTTACACCACCACCAAGCCGTTAGAAATACCGCGAGCTCATTAGGAGAACCCATGTCCACCAGCAGCATCAGCATCAAAAACATCGGCCCGATTGCATCACTTGACATCCCCGTTCCCGAGAAGGGCGGGGTTGTTGTGCTTCGTGGCCGCAACGGTACCGGCAAGAGTCACGCACTACGCGCGATCGACGCAACGATCAGCGGTCAAGGCCGACCACCAACCCGCGACGGGGAAACCAAGGGGGTTGTCGCAGCCGCCGGCGTGACGTTGACCGTCGCCCGGTCTACCAGGCGCAAGGGGACGCTAGAGGTCGACACGCTCACTGGCAAGCTCGACCTGGGCGATATCGTGGACCCTGGATTGAAGACGGCCGAGGCAGCCGACGCGCAGCGCACTAGGGCGCTCATCCAGGTGAGCGGGATCAAGGCGGACCCGGCGATGTTCAATGCACTTGTCGGGGAGTCGGAGGACATCAGATCCTACGTTGGGCCGGAGGCGCTGGAGGATGCCGACCTGCTTACGATGGCCGGCAGGGTGAAGCGGTCGTTAGAAGCGGGCGCCCGAACGGCCGAGAAGCAGGCCGATCAGCAGCAGACCGTATTCGAGACGGCGCGCCAGGCATGTAAGGACGTGGATCTTGATGTGCTGGACCGCGAGAGCGAGACCGCGGACGAACTGGAGACAGCCGTCAAGGAGGCCGCCACGCTGAAGGAGCAGCGCGAGCAGGATCAGCGCAACGAAGAGAGGCGCCGAGCCGCAAAGGCGCAGATCGAGCGTATCACGCGCAAGCACCAAGAGGACGGTGCTGTTACAACCAAGGATGCAGAGGGAAACCTGAATAACCTAAAGGCGGAGATGGCCAACATCGTATCGGCACTTAACGATCTCCATCAGGAACTCGAACGCACTGAGGCGTCACTGGATATCCACGTCGAAAAGGTTGCGGCAGCGCGAGCAGTCTATGACGCTTGTCTTCGGCAGGACGAACTCCTGAAAGAAGCGAAGGAGATGCTAGACTTCTCCCTTGGCAAGCCTGTGTCGGATGAACAGATGAATGGCGCCCAGGGCCGGGTCAATCGTGCACGGCAACTACTGGACACCATTGCCGTGGCAGCGCATGCGAAGGGCCAGCTCGAGGAGGCAAACAAGGCCCGAGAAGAGGCCGAGCGGCACGCAGCACGGGCCGTCTTGCTTCGTGATGCCGCCGCATCGGTGGATACGGTCCTGACTGAGGCGGTCGGATCGGTCGTCGACTGGCTGACCATTTCATCCGGCCGGTGGATCGTTAAGACCGACCGAGGACCTACCCAGTTTGCCGAACTGAGTGACGGTGAGCGATGGACGTATGCAGTGGACGTTGCCGTGCAGGTACTTGGCGAGGGAGCTATGACCACACTCAATCAGCAGGCATGGGAGGGCCTGGACACCGAGAACCGGGCGACCGTAGCGCAGGCAGCGCACGACAAGGGTATTCTATTCGTGTCCGCAGAGGCCGATCACGGTGACGAGGTAGGCGAACTCCGGGCAGAACTATTCGCTATCGAGGATGACAATGCGACTGAATGACCACGATTGGATCGAGTCCTGCAAGTGCGTTCGATGCTCCAGGGAGATCATCGACGTTCAATACGACAACAGCGCCAAGTTATTCTGGCTGGCTGTCAACGACGGTGTCGGCACGGTGATTATGAGCGAGACCATACAAGGGATCGCTGACGTGCTGGACGTCGACGTGGTTCGCGTCCGGATGGACGGCGAGTGTGACGTTCCGAGTGGTGAGGAGTGAACTAGGTATGATTGACCCACGAGCACCCGATACGATGAGCGTTCTAATGTCGTTGGGCCGAATGGCACGGCGGTTAGGTGTCACACAGCAATGGCTGCGTGACCAGGCCGATTCCGGCAAGGTTCCGTGCCTGAAGGCCGACAAGCAGTACCTGTTCAATCCGGCAGCAGTACAGGAAACGCTCTCAGAGAGAGCGGCCAATACTCGGCAAGGGGACAGCGAGGACGTGACCTAGAACGGCGGTGCCTGTATCCGCTTGCAGTATTCAGCCAGCAGGAGGGCGTCCGCGACGTAGTGCGTTACCTTCGTTGAGGGGAACAACTTCTGAGCGGCGTCCTTGTGCCGGTTCTTCTTCTCGGTCGTGGTTTCCTTGCCATGCCCAACCAACCCGAAGATCCCCTGCCACTTCCGCGCGCCTACCTCGTCAAATCGAATCCCGGCCGCAAGCAACGCCATCCGGATCGTGCCGTAGTTCGTCCCCTGGGTGAGCATCGACTTCGGACTGTTCATCGCCTTCGACTCGGGCCATGTGTTCCCGCAACGCTTGCACGTCCCGATCCCCATCCGGCGTGGCGCACTGCTGATCTTCTCGAGTACGCACGTAATCTCACCAAGCTCGGATAGCTCACTCACGGCGAGCCATAGGTCCGTATCGGTGCCAGGCATCTTAATGACCCGTGTCGTATCACCGTGACTGTCAATACATGCCAGACCACCATTCACGCCAGGGTCCACGCCAAGGTACAGATGTTTCATTCGTCCACTCCCTCGAGAATGTTATCCGCGTACTGTGGCGGCTCCCAGGGCTCACGCCGAGGGCCAACCCTGCGCCTCAGACGTTCCCTGTCTGACCAAGATGCCTGGATCTCCTTACATGCCTTCCGTATCTCCCTGGCGGTCGGCAGATACACGTCATGCGTTCGGTCCTTCTTCTTGGTGCGCATGGTCGGCCTCGGCGCTTCCTAAGGTGAGCCTACGCCGCCGGCGGTCGGTCGATCAGATACACGTCCTTCTCGCTGATGACCGTACAGTCCTCCCCGTCAATGCGAAGCTCGGCGGCAATCTGAATCCTACCAGATCGCGGATACATGATCCGATCGCCGACAACAACCTCAATCTGTTTGCGGTCCCCGCTCTGCAACATGCTGCCTGGGCCCACGGCCACAACACGCCCAATGCAAGCACCTGTTGCATCTACGTTGTCGGGGATCACAATGCCCCCCTTACTCTCCGACTCTCCGTCCACCGGGACACACACGATATTATCGCCCAGTGGGGTCACTCGATCCGTCAACGCCATGCCAGTACCTCCCGTTATTGAAACATATCCTTACTGCCTTCACTTGCCGTGGCAGTCTCGGCCTTTCCGCTTAACACGTCGAGCCGCGAGTTGAGCCATGAGAGTGCAGTCTTCTGCTCGGACTCGTCAAGCTCCTTCCCAAACTCGACCATCTGAACCCACAGGTCGTTGCACTCGTCAGCGCTCTTGCACTTCCCTAGCTTCGCCGCAAACACGTCGATCGGCGCCTTTGGCGGCTCCTCCACAGGATCAGGCGCCTTCTTCGTACGCCTCTTCCGTGCCGGCTTGTCCTCCTTGGGCGGCGCCGCGTCGACAGTGGCCGGCTCGTCCAGCATTGGATTCTCTGGCGGTAGCGCGTGGGTCATCTGATCGGTCAGCGATGCAAGCGTATTGGACGCCTGTGGCGCCTCGACCGAGACTCGTGTCGGGTCATTGCGCATTGCAAGGTCGTCTATCCGCACCGCATCTTGCAGAATACCCTCGTACAGAGGATCGAGCGGGACAACCCGCCTGGCGAACGCCGATCGAACAACGGTCTTTAGCGCCTGTTGCTCGAACCATTTATCCCAGACGGCAGTCGTGTCAGCACATGTTCGGCACTTGCTGATATAGTCGGCCGTCACCGTGTGGTAATAGACCGGCCTGCCGTCTGTGTAGAACACCTTCAAGTACCCGCCTCGGATGTCCTTGATGGTCTTGATTGTGCGCTCGGTGTCGAACGGATCGTAGTCGTGTGTCAGCACGCCGTCAATGAACTGGTACCGATCGCGGACATGGATTAGCACCGGACGGACCTCTCGAACGTGCGGGCACCGCTCCATGATCGCCTTGTAGCCCTGCCACTGAGGCATGACGTTGACCTCGGTGCAGCCGGTCTTTTTGTTCCACCTTGGGATAAGGGCAACGTGATCGAGCTGAGGGACAAGTCGAAGCGTGGCGCACTTCTGCGCAGCAATGAACTTCGACTTTGCCGAGCACTTCTCCAGGTTCACATCAGTCAGTGCCGCTACCAGGAACGCTAGGAACTGATCCTCCCCCATCCACCCGCCCAGGCTCGCCGTTATCTGCTTGCTCGATTCCGAGCCCTTGTCCAGCCACTTCACCAACTTCCGGTTCTCCGTCAATGCCAACGCTTGACTCTGGTTCATAATGTATCCCCTTAGGAAGAGATTTCGACATGCGAAGCACTCGGAACGTAGATGCCTTGACGACGTGCTCCGCTCGCTCTTGCGTCTTCCATGTGACGCAAGACCCGTCAGGCAATAGCCCGGCCGTATTGTCGCCAATACACAGTTTCAGCCGGTTCTCAGCCTCTCGCTTGACCGCCTGGTACTCCTTGATCAACGCCTTCGTCTTCTCAAGGGCGACCACCCATTCATCAGCCTCGGCAGGTAGATCGACCGCCTTGCCGTTGTCGTCCGGGTGCATCCGGTAAATCGCATCAGCGGTAGCAATCGTGTCGTCTACCGGCGGCGGAGTCTTGTCCCGAATGTAGCGTCTGAAGTTCGACAGGTGCCGGATCAGGGCGTCGATAAACTCGTCGTCCCGATTCACCCGTCGGATAAACGGCTCCGTCAGCCCACCCGACATGGCACAGACGTAGGCGAACGGCGCATCACAGACGGCAATCTGATGCTGGACCTGAATCTGCACCTTCAGCGGTACCTGATCGTCCACCCACTCGTCGCGCTTGTATGAGCCGATCCACTTGAATTCGTAGGGGATATAGACCCCGTCCACCCGATCCCACGCGTCAAGGGTAGCGCCCATCCATTCGTGCTCTTTGTGGACGCGTATACGGAACGACCGGTCCCGGCTGGGCTTGATGCCCGTGACGAGCTTAATCACGTCAGTTACCGGCTCCTCCATGAGCAGGCCGATCTGGAGCGCGATGCTTGTTCGATTCTCAACCTCGTCCGATACCTTGCTCTCCCACACAGACAGGGGAGACTCATTTGCGAACCCCTGGCCAAGAATGGCCCTCGAGTCGCTGGCGGTTAGAAGGCCCTTGCGGGCGGCGAGCCACTCTTCGCGAGTAGCGAAACTAAGAGATTTCTGCTTTGCCATGCTACGTCCTCGTGCTAGTGTCTGGCGGTCACTTTCGCAGAGTCTACGTCGGACGTAGCAGAATGTCAACTCACCTGGCGTGCTCCCAGTTGGCCTTGAGCCGCTTGACTCGGGCTCGGCGGGAGTCGTAGGCTGCCCGCGTTCGGCCCGTCTTCGTACCCTTGGCGTCCTCCACCATCTTGTCCTGATACATCTTGGCCACGTCCGTTACTGTGAATCCGTGCTTCTCGAACCACTTCCGCTCGGCCTTAGCCACTCGGTCAAATGTATCCGCCTTGTCTCGGGTGACCGGGCGGTTTCCGGACAGATGCCCGACCCGACGCAAGAACTCCTTGTTCACTGTCTCATCGCCCGCGTCAATGACGCCCCTGCCCTTGCTGAACGGGAATGGGTACTTATCCAGTTCAGGCTTGCCGAGCGCCTCTCGGGCAATACCGACGATGTATCGGCTCAGTGCCTTGGCGGTCTTCTTGCCCTCCGGTGTATCCGGCTGGTCCTCTGCCTGCTGCCTCAGCCGACTCATGACATCCGCGAACGACTCGAATTTCGTCGCCTCGTCAAGAACCTGGTCTCTCGACAGGCCGTCAAGCTCGTCAAGGTTCAACTGGTTGATTGTGTTCCGTGCCGAGGTAGCGTGCTCGAGCCGATCGTAGAACGCATTCACGGAATCGTGGTAGTCGTGCGTGTAAACCAGCCCACCAAGGAACGGGATTCGACGGTAGTCTAGTTCGTCCTTGAACACAGCTTCATACGCAGCGATCGGGAACCGCTGGAACCGCTCGTACATACCGCCAGTCGATGACGACAGGAAGAACTCCAGTTGCGATGGCGATAGTCCGAACTTCGACGTAGCCTTGCCGATCAGGACCGACAGAGGAAGCGTGTACTCGTCATACCCATACTCCGTGAGCCGGCCCTTCTCTCGCTTGCTCTCGATCGGCCGGCCCAGGCCGTCCCGGTTCATGGCAATCTGGAACGCCGGCGTAACCAACGGTACGTTGAATGACGGCATTCGATTGTTCACGTCAACCTCGAGTCCCTTGAGCAGCTCGCCGGCATCGTCCTTGCTGATCGCCTCCAGGATGGACGTGATAAGAATTGGCAGCCCGCCCCATTCTCGTGAGTGCGGAAGGAATAGCGTGAGATCCTCGGCGAGCGGGAACGAGAACCCGCCACGCGTGAACCATGCAGGGGAGTCCTTGTAGTCATCATCGTCGTGTCGGTACATCCACCACAGAACCGTCGCCACCGTCATGATCGAACTTGCAAGGATGGCGGGCTGCATCACAGCGTCCTTGTACCTCTTGTCCTTCACGTCCTCCTTGGCGTTGCGGTACGTGTCGAGCACGGTCCGGAAGAACTTATCGTTGCCCTGGAGTGACGCGTTGAAGAACGTAACCTCCTTGTCAACCTTCCGGCCGGTTATCCCCATCTTCCCGAAGTTGACCGTGACGTCCGCGGCGGCATTGATTGCACCGAAGATGATGTATCGCGGCGGTGATGCCACCTTGGTGTTGACCTGCTGGCCCATCGCGTTCAGCCCGTCAAACGTCCAGTCGCGAGTGTCGGTATTCCAGGTGTACCCGTGGTTCCGTAGATAACCAATCATCTCGGCGTACCGAGGGCCCAGTTCCGGGGCGCTCAGGATGTCAATGTACGCCTCAGCACCAAGGCTCATGTACTCCCTGATCATCCCAAGCGGGTGTACCGCTGCGTATCGAACCTTCTCAACTGCCGACGACGGAAGTACCTGCAACTTCTTCGCGCGCACCGAACTCTCGTCGTACCGTAGTCGCGTGGCGCCGAACCCACCCTCCCGACGATACATGACGTGAACACCCTCGTACTTCTCGGCGAACTTCTTGTGGAGCCAATACCGGGGCGATATGGACTGCTTGTCCGTGCTGATCGTATGCAGGAAATACCGCACCATCCACGCCAGTGGCCCGTAGGTCCGCTCCCTCGCGTTGGTCCACTTCGTCTGATTAACAAATGCGTCGTAGTCCTTCACCGGGTTCCTGCCAGTGAACGCCGTATTGAGCGACGTCCAGCCGAGCTTAACCAGCTTGTTGACTGATGCGAACAACTTGAGCGCCTTGGGTACGACGTACGGGTCCAAGGACACGAGCATCTCGTACATGAGCGGCGGCCATTGAACGAGCACAGGCTTCTCGCCGGTATAGTCGGCCGTGATGCGTTCCTTGGACGAAGGCGAATAGTCCCTCTTCCAGAGCGCTATCGTCGCCTTAATGTCCGGAACGGAATACTGGGCCTCGTCCTCGATCGCTTGCAGGAGTGCTACCGTAATGTCAGACCGCCGCGGCTTGCGGTTCAACTGGGCCTGCGTGAGTCCGTGCGGAACCCCTACGAAGTCCGCCAGGTAGATCACGTCCTTTAATGCAAGTTGGTCCGGTGCTCGCGTGGCATTCGGCGGTATCGCCTCTCGAATGCGAGCCCGTATGCGCATGGCCTTCACGAGCCCCTGCTCGACAACACCAACGTCAACCAGTTGCTTCAGCATTGGCTCGATGGACTCGTCGTTCTTGATCGTCAGAGGCAGCACGCGTATGCCGAACTCGCCCATTCCCTCAGGGGCGCCGAGCTTCGGATCGTATAGCCTGCGTAGTGCCAAGTGTATCTGGGCCTTGACGGCAGCATCGTACCGGGCAATGGCCGTGATAACCGCTGCGTCAAACAGGTCCGATATCGGCTCGCCCGACCCTGCCATCTTGCGGATAGGCGTCCGGAGCGACTCGATCTTGCCTCGGAGCGGTGCAACGATCCCGTGTATGCCATGCCGATACATCGGGAGGTAGGTATCTCCCCAGAGCTTCTCGTTCGCCTCTACAAGGTCGGCAGTAATCGCCCCGGCGTCCTGCATCATGAATTGCAGGTTGTTAAACCACTTCACTAACCGCTTGCGAGCGTCGTTGTACCGTGCAGCCCTCTCGGGATTAGCCTGGACCTCCTGGACAATCGCCGTTGCGTCCTCGACGGACATCTGGGGATTGATCTTTGGCGCCCGTGAATGGATCGCTAGGACGTGCACGGCCCTGGCATACGCCTGGAAGTCGTCCCATTCGTTCAGGTGGATCTCCGAAACGGCAGACTTGAGTGACTCGCCGATCTTCTGCGGCTCACCCTCTGAGACGAGGTAGATACCCTCACCCTCAACCGCCTCATTGGCTCGTGACCCGGCCGTCCGTGACATGGCACGCATGACGGCAACGGGGCCAGTACCCTCTGGCGACGTCCATCCCTTCTCCCGTGCTGCCTTCTCGAACAGCGTTGCAGGGTGGAAGGCGTCAACCCAGTGGGTATACATGTAGTTCCACGCGTCACGGTTGGTGTGACGAAGGTAGAACAGTCGCTCCGTGTTGGACGTTGCGATCGGCGTGCGTGGTACGTTCCCGGTTTCTGCGGCTACCCTGCTCCGAGCCCCCTGCAATCGCCACCGCTCGATCAGTGCGCGGTGCTTGCGGAAGAGTCGTTGAACCTTCTCGTTCGCCGCCATGAAGGTATCGAGCCACTGGAACAGCGGTGCTTGCGCTGCTGTCATCTGCTCGTTGAGCAGGTACATTCTGACCAGTTCGGCAAACCCCTCCTTGAGCCCGACATTCTTGTCTTTCCTGCCCGGCTGGTAGTCGAGCGATCGTAGAGCGTCGTGCAGGTTGGCCGGTATGTTCTTCGTAGCTCCGTACTTCTTGTCGACGTGGTGAGCAATCTCATGGGAGTGCAACGCCATGTTGGCGTAGTATTGGCCCTTGACTCGGACTAGCTCCTCGTGCCAGTGATACTCACCGACACGCCCACTCTTCGGAGTAACCCGGCCGGTCTCAAGCGGGACTCCCCAGTCGGCGTGCATCGTGGCGACTATCTGATGGGATGCGATGCCACGTACGCCCGGTTGACCGGCGTAGGTATTGTCTACTCGAGACCCTCTCAGGTTCTTCGACGGCTGGAATCCAGACGTCCCACCGCCCAGTGTCCCACCTGACGAGTCGCCTGACTTCTTCGCCTTGTACTTCGCGAGTGCAGCACGCCCGAACTCCGCACCATCCTTCACCTCCACGCCGGCGACCTCACGAAGCAGCGAGGCCATGCTCTTATCGGCTACGTCGTCGAACCCAAAGTTAGCCTGCCCGCTCGGGTCTACCTGGTGCAGTATGTCTGCAAGCACGTTCGGGAACTTGCGAGACATCTTCCCGTACTTAACGATGAACCGCATCATTGCAACCGTGCCGTCGCTCACGTCAAGACGGCCGGTCAGCATGTCTGTCTGCCGGAGTGCATCGTTGACGCCGGCCTTGGTCATCTCAAGGTCTGGTCGTTCACTGAATACGCGAATGGCATCGGCCAACTGCGGTGTCAGATCCATCTCGGCGTTCGGGTGATTCCTCAAAGCGATCAACTTAGGAATCGCGTTGACGATCGTCTTGAAGATCGCGGCTCGATTCTCCTTCATCGAACGAATCAGGTCCGTTGGGAAGATGTGCAGTAGAAGTGCGTACTCGATGAACTCCTTCCCGGCAGGCAGTAGCGTGCCGTCCGACATGTCAAACAGTTCAGGCTGATCAGACCGCGGAATCTTCTCCATGATCCTTGCAAGCCGATCCTTGTTCCCTGGCTTGTTAAGCATTTCGGCGAGCGTCTCGTCCTCCTGCGGACTCATTCCTCGCAACACGTCCTCAAGGTCCAGCATGTCGTAGTACGCGGCAGCACGCATGAGCGGGCTCTGCCCTTGCGTTGCCGACACGTTGCCGGCCCTGGCGAACTTGTTCATCTCGTCCGAACCAGGCTCCATATCGACGACGCGAACCAGAACCGGGAAGTATTCGTCAGTCGCCTCGTAGTCCCCTTTCAGCCCGTACCGCTGGGCATCGTCGTTCAAGGCGTCGACATACCAATCGGTGTTGCCAGCCTGACGCAGGAGGTCAAGGATCAGTAGCCGCCCGTTACCGTTGATGGCAATCCCCGACTTGTTGACGACCGGCGGACCGTCGCTGGCAAGCGGGTAATTGCTGATAAAGAACCCAGGGTCCGGGTTCTGTGCGTAGTCCGAGATCTTCCGCTGCTCGGACGAGTCCTTGATGTAGTCGCGCGGCTGCGCTCCAGGCGGAAACTCCCCTGTGTGTATCCGGTCGGTGTATGTCGGAGCGTTCACGTGATCAGCATCCAGCGTCCCGCCATACTTCACCCGGTGCGACGGAATGACGTCGAACAGGTTCGCGACGGCAAAGTGGGCATCATGCCTATCACCCTCCAGGGTGGTTATCTTCGTCTCATTGCCCTCCTCTACCTCTATCGAGGGACCTTCCTTGAACGGCTTATCCTCCTCTACTAACTGTGGTGTTGGCTTCCGCGTGGCAGTAGGCGGCTCTGAGGTCGTTTTCTTCCCACGAGGCGGCGTTCCCTGTTCGCTGTCAGGAGTAGAGCCCTTACCGGGCGTATCCCCGGTAAGCGTTGGCTTGACTGGCGTGGGTGGCTTGGCTTTCTTCTTGGTGAGATCCTTGACGGCCGTGCCGTACTCGACCCCATCCTCGTCAGCCTTGACATTTGCGTCCGTGTCGTCAAGCCACATGATCACGCCCGCCCACGGCTCTACGTTGCCGTCGTCCACGATCACCCGGTCGCCGATACTGAACCCATGCGCGAACTCGTTCGTGTCCTCCGTGGTATCTTCCTCGTCTTCGTCTTCGTCAGAATCTTCGTCCGTGTCCGTCTCGTCGGGCTCCTCCTCGTCCTCCTCCGGCTCCTCAAGGATATTCCCAATGAACCCGTCTGGCCGGAAGTCCGTGGTGAACTGGAAGTCGCCCATCGCGGCGCCCTGCTCCGTATCGACCCCATGAACCGTCGCGGCCATGTGCTTCATTCGAGCGCCAACACGCGCCGCAAGGTCTTGCTCGAACGGAATACCACCAGCAAACAGGTACGTAATCTGCGTTGGCTTCGCCATCCCGAACCGTACCAGTCGGCCGGCCACCTGCTCGATCGACGTAGCTGTCCACGGAAGGCTCAGGACGATCTGAACTCGCTGTGGCATATCCCCGGTCGTATCGTGCATGGACAGACCGGTACCGCCCTTCGGTGACGTTACGATGATCACCGGAACCTTACCCTCCATCCACGACTCAAGGCCCTGTTCAGACGTCTTGTTCGTTACTGAGCCGTTGTAGTGGACCGTGTCCGAGATACCGATCTTCTTCGCAATCTCCTTTGCCACGGACGGGAACGTCTCGGTGATTCCGTGCTTATCGAATGCCCTGGCAATGGCGACCGTTCCTTTGCTGAACGGCGGGGGATTGTCTATCCCTCGCGCCTTCGGCTTTGCCGCCCACGCACGCATCTCCTCAAGAACCTCCTTTGCGGTGTACTGCGGACCGCTCGTGTCGTTCAGCCGTCGAAACGCGTTCATCTTCACCGGTGCATGTGTCTCGATGAATATCGCTACCTGTCGCCCAGCGTCGGCGTGCTCTCGAGCGGCCTTAGCAACCTCGTCGATCTTGAAGTATTCGAGCAGTCGCTTCACCTTGTTGATGGCGTGCCGCTTCACGTTGTATCCGCCCGCCTCCTCTATCGCGTCAGCGTACGCCTGCTGGACCTTGCTCAGGTACGACCGATCCTTCTTGTCGAGCGAGACCTTGGTGAACACTGTGTCCACCATCCCCTCCGGCATGACCATCGGCCGCTGGGTCATGAGCCCCTCTCGGACGAGCCATTGCTGCGCCAGTTTCATAATGCTCGGATCGTCACGCGGAACCCACAATGGAATCACGACCGAGCCGCTTCCGTCGGGAAGGTCCTCGCGCGCCAGTTCGCCCTGGAACATCTCCACCCACTTCACGAACCCACCAAAGCGATCGAAGATCCCGGTAGGCTTCAGGTAAGCGACCTGGGTCGGGTGCTCGAACGGGGTGGCACTGGACATCACCGTGAAATCAGCGTCCTTTATCATTCCGGCCGCCGCTCGTGCCTGCCTGGCAGCACCGCTTGCCGACTTCGTTCCATCGCCAACATTCTTGACCATGTGACTCTCGTCGAAAATGACAACGGAGCCTAGCGTGTTCGGTGCATGACCCCTGATGCCCGTGTAGGTCACGAACTGAACGTCTGCCGTGTCGAAGTCCTTCAGGTCCTCCTTCACCTGCTCGATGAGCTTCTTCGACTTGGTGACATAGACAATCCTCTTAACGCCCCGATCCTTCAACTCCTGGATCACGCCACCAAGGATGAACGTCTTCCCGGTCCCCGGCCCGTTCGCAATAATGAACGTCTTCCGGTTGTCGTCGTACGCCGTGACTGTCTTCGCAACGTCCTCCACCTGTGCGTCAAGATGGGCCTTCGGTATCCCGCTCTCCTCGTAGCCTCGGTCGATCAGTTCTTGCGTTCGACCTGAGACAATGGAACGAGGGTCTCGATCAAGTCGTTCTCGGTCGGGACGCTCGAATTCCCGTTTTCTTGCGTCGACCGATCCCACAGCCTTTCGGCGGTCTCTCTCACGTCTTCGTTCTTCTCGAGCATCTTCTTCAGTGTTCTTCGCGTCGGGTCTTGCTTGCGTTTTGCCATCGCTCTTACCCTCCTTCAGGATCTTCGATAGCGGAACAGTTTCAGACAGGTCAGCAGTTGGGAACGATACCTTGACCCTCTTCCATGCGTTGGAGATGTACCGCTCGAGGGACTTTAGTTCGTCGGGGTCGAGTACCTTCGACCCCATTTTCATTAGCGTTGGGTAGTCGGTGATCTTATGCTTGAATACGGCAGCCTGAACGAGCTTGACCGCCTTGGTGATCTGCTGCTTCTCCTTGGTGCCTATCTTCCGGACAGTCTCACCTGATTCGAGCATGTCAGTGAACAGGTCGTCCAGGTCTGCGTGCCCGGTACTGCCACGTTCACCCTT
>CAYXGR010000022.1:0-19257 GCA_964464525.1 uncultured Planctomycetaceae bacterium | reverse complement strand
GGTCGCGGCTCTGATAAACGTGGCTCTGAATCAATTATCTTGTGAGAAAAGGGGGGTGGCACTGTCAAGCCACGATCCCATTTGGATCGTGGCTTGGCAGTGGCGAGCCAACACACACCGGACGAGATCACCGCCGATCATGTCATGCACTCCGAGAATCCCTTCTCGATACAACACCGCACGGATGCCGAGTACCAGATAAGATGTTTACATGCCAAGGCCGGACCGGGACTGGGGAGCATCGGCGTCCCGCCGGTCGTTTCTTCTTTCTTTTCAACCCGAGGGTGGGGAATGGATTCACTCAGATGGGCCGGAGGACCAGAACAGACGTATAATAAGGACCGATAAAATGTGCCCAAACAAATGCCTCTCCATTCATGCGGACATTGATATAAATACTGAATATAAAACATGTTACAAGAGCCGCTTCCCCGAAGTGACCGGACAACCCGGACACATTCGAAATCCCCATCATGCGTCCGCGAAAGGAACTCAAAAACAAGATGAAAAACCCCGATCACCCGTTAAAAGTGGCCGGTCCATTCACCATCCGATATGCTGAGCAGGACCAGCGTGCAAACCGATCGAACCGATCGTTGTAGCTCTTGTGGACATGGAAAGTTGTGAATTGATGGGTGAAATGACCGGAGTGTTCCGTGGAATGAATAGGATCGGTATGAGACAGAGGAATCGACAAAATCGAGCATGGATAGCCGTGATCCTGTTTGCCTGCGGAGCCTTCGCGCATCCCGCCTTCGGCGACACGAAATCCAAACCCACCAAAGTCAACAATGTAACGGTCCAGGCATTCGCCGATCACGAGGCAATCATCCCTGGCGAGACAGTCAACCTCGCCGTCTCGCTCAAAATGGACCGAAAATGGCACGTCTATTGGCGAAGCCCCGGCGGCACCGGTCTCCCCACGGAAATCACCTGGATCGCCCCGGACGGCTTCAAAATCGGGGAAACCCAATTCCCGATCCCCGACACCCATTACGACAAAACCCTCAAGGAAACCTCCTACATCCACGAAGGCACCGCCGTCTTCCTAACCCCCATAACAGCCCCAGACACCGCAAAACCCGGCGCCACCGCCCGATTCGAAGTCGAGGTCAACTGGCTCGCCTGCAAAAAGAACTGCATCCCCGGTTCGTCAAAGGTCTCGCTGGAAATACCAATCGCGCCCCCGGGCACCCTCGCCAAACCAGCCCACACAGCATTATTCGAAGATGCCCGCGAAGCGCTGCCCACACCGGCCGACAAGGCCAAGCACATCAAGCTCAGCGGAGGGATCGATCAAAAAACCGCCCAACCGGGCAAGACCTTCAACGCCATCCTCAACATCGAGATCGCCCCCAAGCACCACATGCAGTCGCGTAATCCCATCCAAAAGGGCCTGATCCCGGCGATGCTGTTCGTGGCATATACCGACGGCTTCGAAATCGGCGAGGTCATCTACCCCAAGGCCCACGAACGGACGGACAAACTCCTCGGCAAGCTGAGCGAGTACAACGGCAAGATTACCCTCAAGGTGCCCGTGGAGGTCGATGAGGATGCCGACAAAAAGCCCCGCCGAATCAGCGGTATCTTCCAATACCAGATCTGCACCGACGCGGGAATGTGCTACCCGCCGGAGCACGTAACGTTCGAGATTCCCGTGCAAATGGAAGGCGGCCCGGCGCCAATGGCCTCAGTGATCCAGGCCGCCGCGTCAACGGATACGAAGATCAAAATCCCATCGACGAGCACGATCACAAGTATTCCGGGGGTCTCCACCAGTCAAACCCCCAACACGCTCCAACGTCTCCAGGCATGGTTCGAGGGGATGGGATATTTTGGTGTCGCGCTCATGGCCTTCCTTGGCGGCATGCTGCTGAACCTGATGCCCTGTGTCCTCCCCGTTATCTCGCTGAAGATTCTCTCATTCGTGAAACAGGCGAACGAAGATAGACGTCGTATTCTGCTGCTCGGCATCGCCTATTGCTTCGGAATCCTGGTCTTCTTCGGCCTGATCGGTGCGATCTACTGGCAGACCAACAAGGAGTTCGGCTGGGGCCAGCAGTTTCAGAGGCCGGTCGTGGTCCTGGTACTCGCGGCACTGGTCACGGCCTTCGCGCTCAGCCTCTTCGGCGTCTTCGCCCTATTTGCTCCCAAGACCGTCTGCAAGCTTGGCGAGAAGGCCGAGGGCGAGGGCGTTTCTTCGGCCTTCTTCACCGGTGTCCTCGCGACCGTGCTCGGCACAGCCTGCACTGCACCGCTGCTCAGCGCCGCCATCGGCGCGGCCAGCAAGTTCTCTCCCGCACAAGGAGCGTGGATCTTCGTCTCCGTCGGCGCGGGTATGGCGTTCCCCTTTCTCATCCTCGCCGCCAATCCCGGTTGGTTGAAGTTCGTCCCCAAGCCCGGCCCCTGGATGGGCACCTTTGAGGCCCTGATGGGTTTCCTCCTGCTCGGGACCGTCATCTGGCTGCTCTACCCACTGCTTGGCCAGCTCGGTGAATTCGGCCTGCTCATGACGATGATCTTCCTCCTCTCGGTCGCACTCGCCGTCTGGATCAAGGGTAAAATCCAATTCGGCGATCCACTCGGCCGTAAGATCCGCCTCAACGCCCTTATGATCCTCATCGTCGCCCTCGGCTGGTTCATCCCCTTCCGATGGGTCACCACCATCGACACCCTCGTCGCCGCCCAGATCGATCGAAACGAACTGCTCGCCATCGGGCAGAAGTACCAGGGCCACGACTGTGGCGCGGCGAAGGCGGATGTCTTCCCCTGGCACGGCAAGGAACACAATACCGTTCCCTGGATCCACTACGACCGAGCCGATGCGCTCGACCTCATCCAACGCGGTTACACCGTTTTCGTCGACTACACCGCCGACTGGTGTGTCAACTGCAAGGTCAACCTCAAGTCCTCGATCAACGTCGCCGACGTCCGAACCCTGATGAAGGAATACAACGTCATACCCTTCGAGGCCGACTACACCCTCCCCGTCCCCACAATCAAGGAAGACCTGAAGCGGTTCGGCCGCGCCGGCGTGCCGATGTATCTCGTCTATTCATCCGGCGAACCCGACAAGCCCCAAATCCTCCCAGAAATCCTCACCCCAGGCATCGTCCTCGACGCCCTGAAAAAGGCCGGTCCCAGCCGAATCAAGAATCCCCCGGTCTCCGTCGCGAAGAAACAAATCCCTTAAACGCGAAGTGTGCCACTGCTTCAAGCAGTGCAAATCCGCACGATAAGCCGTGGACTTCAGTCCGCATGGCTACCCACCCACCAAGCAAACCCCAGAGCGCCCAAGTGACAAGGCCAAGCATTGAAGGCAACCAAGACGGGAGCCCGAAAACGACGATGCTGTCCGAGCCCCGAGCGCAAGCGAGTGGGTCCATTTCCGAAGTCGATTCCCACTTGAAAAAAACACCGTTTCTCCAGACAATTGCGGCCCTATGCTCAATTCCTCCGAAATCGACTCCGCCGCCGGTCGCGGCCCGGAAAAGCTCTTGGCCATGGGCATCTACGGCGAGACCGTCGCCGCCTATCGCTACTCCGTCCTCGCCGAGAAGGCCCTCATCGAGGCCCACCGCCGGGAGTTCGCCGACATGGCCGACGAGGAGCAGGGCCACAAGCAGCGGCTCCAGACCCTTCTCGACACCCACTATCCCGACGCTGATTTCGTCCTCACCCCGGAGGACAAGGGCATCGTCGCCAGCGGCACCCGCCTGATCGAGATCCGCGACGAGGCCGACTACGCCGAGGCGATGCGGATGATCCTCATGACCGAACGGCGAACGGCCCGCTTCTACGCCAACCACAGCAAACACATGCATCAGGAAGACGTCCGCGGTCTCTTCCACGAGTTGGCCGAGGAGGGCGCCGAGCACTACCAGCGGCTCAAGACCATCGCCCGTCAGGCCGGCGTCACGGAATTCGACGAACCGTGATGATTCCTCATGTCTATTAAAGGAGTCAATGGATCTGGGCAGGGATCAGACATGGGCTTTCTTCATCCGGCGCCCGGAGGCGTCGACATCCACGTCAAGGTGGTGCCCGGCGCCTCGCGCGACACGATCGCCGGGCCGTTGGGCGATACTCTCAAGCTGCGCGTCTCCGCCCCACCGGAAAAGGGAAAAGCCAACAAGGCGGTGTGCAAACTGCTCGCCGATGCATTGGGCATTCACACGCGCGACGTAGAAGTCGTCAGCGGTCACACGGCGTCCCGCAAGACCATCCGGGCCACCGGCATCACTCTCGAAACCGCCCGATCCAGACTCAAGTGCAATTGAGAGTGCCGGGTGCCATGCTTACACGTCCTGGCCTTAGGAATGCAGATTAAATAACTTCCCGGTTTCGGATCGCCCCGAACCAGCTGGATACCACGCCAATCGCCCCGAAGGGGCTTGAAAACATGTCAGCCCAGGGCAGAGCGTAGCGCCGCACTGGGGCATTGCAATCTCAAAACACCCAGCCCTGAAAGGGCGCTACAACGGCAAACCCGACCGAAGTCGGACTTGGATAACCGCCGATTCTGTCATGCACCCGGCATCGAGGGGGCCATGACCCAACAGGCGGGTCATCGGACCCGGACAAGACAGACTGCCATGGATGGATAAAGCAGGATGGATGAAACACCAGAACAAGCCGCCGATGATGGTTCAAACACGCCGCTTCAGCGGCGCTTCCCGCCGAAGGCGGGCTTCAGACCGGCCCCTTGGGGCCGGTGAAACGCACCCCCTATACCTTCAGCCCGTTTCAACGGGCTTCCTGATATGTGGAAGAAACTGGAATCTGGAAACTGGTTAAGGGCATAGCTCCGAACAGCACTCGCCGATTTTGTCATGGACCTTGTCCAATCATTGTTCGAAGGATTTCATTGCAAATGGGGTTTTCCGAGATACAATCCCGCCCGGCGGAGGCCGACCGCGATGCCTCGGAAACCATTCGCCGCAACCAACTTCGAAGGGTCCAGGGATGGAACGCACACATATCTCCTCAAAATTGTCACCATGGGTTATTTCGACCACGTTGGTCTTTTCCTGCCTGGCGATCGCCTCGACCACGAACGCCCAGGAGGAAGGAATCTACCACGAGCGGCTCGAATATGACGCCGAGTCCGGCGATTGGGTGACGATCGCTCCGCCTGTTCCCGGGACCGACGGTGGGGATTTGTCGATTGCCCGCTCGCTGCTGGCCCGAGGGGAGTACAGAAATGCCCGAAAGTCATTCGATAAGTGGTTTGAGACTTATCCGGATTCGCCACTGTGGAGCGAGTCGCTGTTCTATGCGGCGGAGACCGAGATTCTCGCGGAAGACGCCAAACAGAAACGCGGGGATCTGATCCAGGCGTATGAATGGTTGGAAGAACTGCTCGAGGCCTGGCCGGGGACCGCCCTCGCCGATCGGGCATTACGCAAGGAGCGGATCATCGCGGAGATGCTGCTCTTCAAGGACCACAAGCAGCGGCTGTGGGGCGGGGTGCTGTGGTTGTCGGCGACCGAAGAGGCGCTGGACATGCTCAATCGGATTGTTGACCTGTGGGCGGCGGGCAAACCCATCGCCGAGGATTCGCTGAGGTTGAAGGCGGACTATCACTACGAGCACGGCCAGTTTGAGGAGGCGGAGATCGCCTATGCCCGGCTGATGCGCGAGTTCCCGAAGGGGCGATACCACAAGATCGCCATGCTCCAGAGCGGCCATTCAGCCATGGCGCGGTTTCCCGGCACGGAGTTTGACGATGCCGACCTTCTGGAGGCGGAAGTCTATTTTCGAGATTTCCAGAATCGCTATCCCCGGGAGGCGGCGGCCCACGATGTCCCCCTGGAATTGGATCGCATCACCGAGAGCCTCGCCCGAAAGGAATACAGCATCGGTCAATTCTACGAGCGAACCCGGGCCATCGACGCAGCGGTCTATTACTATCGCTGGCTCGTGGATCATTATCCACAGACGACCTGGGCGGCCGAGGCGGAATACCGCCTGATCGCCCTCGGTGCCGAGGAGCCGGAAGAGTTTAACGCGGCCGACAGCACCGCGATGGAATTTCCGGACGAGCTGGACGACTAAATGGCCGTGGCGATGATGCAACAATGAAGAGCCACGGGCTTCAGACCGTGCGGTCTTCGGAACATCAACTCGCCCCAGATTCGCGGTCCAATAGCAGCCCCCCCCAGGGTGTCCGATGGGCAATCCAACCCCTGGGAATAAGGGTTGTGGCATGAGCCTCGCGGACAGCTGCCGGGCCGGATAGTTTGACATTCATGGGGATCTTCTCCAGTTCATACACGATCCCCTCCGGGGGAAGATTCTCCATAGAATCGTGTCGAGACAGAATCGCCTCCTCCAATCCCCCAACGGGTATGGTCGGAATCGGCAATTCCGGCTTGAGCGTCTCAACGACGGCGATCACCTGGATGTCGCGTATCTCGACGAGCGTATCCTGACGACCCGGTCCATACCGATCCTCATACGCAGCATGAAATCGCTCAAGCAGTGATTCACCATCAGCAAGATTGTCACAATCCAGTTCAATCCCCGGTTTCCCTCCAGCAAACGCCAACTCAGCAACACGCCGGCATACGGCATTATCCAGATCGTATCCCTCCATCGTGATGGCCGTGGAGGCCCGGTCCATCAGGCGAAGGAATCCGGCACGCAGCGCGGTGAGCTCGAAGGGCGCCCGGCCGAAGTCCTCGCGGACGTTCAACACGATGTCGGCCATGAGCATCCCGACGGTTGTCATCGCCCCCGCATGCGCCGGTATCAGCACGTGATTGAGTTGACAGCGTTCCGCGAGTCGGGCGGCTATTTCGGGGCCGGCACCCCCACCGCAGACCAGCGGCAGCCGGTGAACATCCGTATTGCCCGGTTGGATTCCGGCATCGGTGATGACTCGGCTCAGCGCACGAGCGATATCCGGCAAGTCCGCAGCCGTCTCGGAATCGAGAGAAATCGAGTCGCCCGCGAGCCGATCACCGTTTGCCGTCTGCACGGCCAGCGTCGCATGCCGTGCTCCGATTTCGGAAACCACGATAGCTCCCAACCTGTGGTGGTCGGCGGCATATCGCGCCGCGGCGAGGGCGGGATCGGTCGCTGTCTCCGTTGTGAGGAAACGAAACCCTTTCGCCTCGTGGCGAACGGCCCATTCACGCAGATCATCAGGGGCTTCCCTCGCGTATTCCGCATGGGTACAGCGATAGAGCAATTGAAAGGGCCGTGCAGGTTGAAGGCGATCAAGCCAGTCGCGTCCACCATCGGAGCGCGAACACACCGGAACCTTGCGAGCAAGCAATGTTTCTCCGTCCCACTTGCACAAACCGACATAGGCCGATCCGACATCGATCGCTACGGTATCCAAGGCTTTCCTCCAGGACTATTCATTGGGGTGCATGACGGTTTGGACGGATCATCGGATCCCAACTCGCCGGTTCGCGTCATGAAAGTCCGGCTGAAGCCGGCTGAGGGGAATTGTAATTTGCGCCCACCACCGACTGAAGTCGGTGGCAAACGAAAAACCACCCGGCAGGAGCCGACTTGGATTCCGCCGATTCCGTCATGGACCCCACTTATGGTACGCGATCCCACTCGGCTTTACAGCCGGCGATCGGCGGCGATGATGTCGCCATGCCGGACGCAAGTCATCCAACGACAGTCGCACCCCCTCACAAAGCGGTAACGGGTACGCTTGGACTCGATTCGGAAACGGATGGGTGGAGTCATGAGTCGGCGCTCGCCGTCGCTTTGCTGATGATCGGCCTCGCGGCCTCGGTTGTGATGGGCTGGCGTTGCGGCGACGGATCGGGCAATGGGCTGCTGCATTATGACGATCTAACGCATTATCTCTACGCAAAGTGGTCCTGGACATGGCCCGCCTACCTCGTGGATCAATGGGGTCGGCCCGGCTTCACCGTGCCCTATGCCCTGCCCGCATGGATCAGTTGGCGGGCCTGCCGGATTTTGTCCGCAATACTGACCGCCGCTGCCGCCTGGCTGGCATTCCGGATCGCGAGGCAGTTGGGACTTCGCAACGCCTGGGCCGTTGTTGCATTGGCCTACGTGCAACCCCTGTTTTTCCTGCTCTCCCAGACCACCCTCACCGAAACACCGCTGGCGTTTTATCTCACACTCGCCATCTGGTGGGCCATCCGGAATCGATGGTCTCTATCAGCCGCGGTGCTGTCGGTCGCCTTCGTCACACGACACGAGTCGATTATTTTTCTTCCCATCTGGATTATCCTGGCTCGAAGACAGGGCGCGGGGCTGTTCAGATTGTGGCCACTGCTCTGGGCCCCCCTGGTCGTGAACCTGTTCGCCTGGGTGCTGGGCGTCCGGCCGGCCATCGAGACATTGCTGAATCCAGAGCCCTCGACGCAATACGGTCATGGCGGCTGGCTGACGTTTTTCGCCCGGTCGCTCCACGCCTGGGGGCCGGGCATTGCAATCCTGGCGATGATCGGTCTGCCCGCGACGCTCCGCCGGCGCGGCGGCGACAGCGTTGTATGGTGCATCGTGGCGTTCTTCGGCGTGCAGACCATCCTTCGCGCATTGGGTCTCTACGCATCAGGTGGTTATGCCCGGTTCCTGGTTCCGATTTCGCCACTGGTAGCAATTGCCGCGCTGGCGGGTTGGGGGCAATTGTGGAGTCGTGAAGCAAAGTGTCGCCGAGTAGCGATCTTCCTCGCGGGTGCATCGATGGTCGTTCTATGGCTCGCACTGGAGCGACAGCTCAAGCTCAATGCCGGTCGGGACATTGAATTACCGGAGATACATCAGGCCGTGGCCCTGATTCGTATATCTGCCTATGTCATTGTCGCCCTTGTGGCTGTGGCGCTCCTACTCGGCCGAAGTTCGCGGTGGATTGCCCTTGAGAAAACACTCTTGCCGGTTTCGATCAGCGTATTGATCATTCTGGGTGTGTATGGTTTGCATCGACCGCTGCGGTTGCCGGCCGAAGCGAAACTGATCCAGAATATGCGATCATATCTCGATGAGGAAAACCTGGCCGGACGGAAAATTATCACGGCGAATATCTGGTTGGATCATGTGCTGGATCACGCATGGCCGCCTAATCGACCGTCACTGCGCGAAGAACTGGAGAAAGCCCCGATCGGAACATTATTTGCGTGGGAGCGTCAGTTTGCAGCGTCGGAGGATCACAAACTGCATGCGGACACATTTTTACAGAGCCCCTCATTTCGTATGGTTCATCGGACGGCACCGCGGTCCTATGAGGAGGAACCCTATATGATGGTATTTCAGAAGATCGGCGACTGGAAACCTGAATCGACTCCCTCGCCGCATTAACTCATTGCCCCCATTCGTGTTATGCGCGGGCATGGGGATTGCGTCACCGCCGATTCGCGCGTATCATGATCCCCCGGTGCTCTGAATGGGGTTGATCGTTGGAGATCGCCCTGCGCCACGGGGTTTGAGGGTAGCCAGCGTGATATCCCAAGGCACGATTCATCCTGATCAACATCCATCCCCTTTTTCCCGCGTTCTCCTGATCGGTCTCGACGGCGCAACCTTCGACGTGCTCGGCCCGCTCATGGACAAGGGCAAGATGCCCGAACTGAAAGAGCTTCTCGATACGGGCACCTGGGGACCGCTCGAATCGACACGGCCACCGATCACACCGGCTGCATGGACGACCTTCATGACCGGAAAGCGGCCGGGTAAACACGGGATCATCGACTTTCTTCGGTACGATCCGCACACCAATCGCCTGTGCTTCAACGACAACAAGAAGATCAGCACCAAGGCGAAGACGATCTGGCAGATCCTGAGCGACAAGAGCTACCGTGTCGGTTCGATCAACGTTCCGATGACCTATCCACCCGAGCCAGTCAACGGTTTCATGATCAGCGGGTTCGACACGCCCCCGGGGGAGGATTTCACCTACCCGAAGGAACTTCAGGCGGAAATCCTCGCGGCAAAACCGGATTATACCCACGAGAAAAAATGGGAGCGCCATGCGACTGGTGGCGACGCCCTGTTCGCGAAAAATCTGGACTACATCTGTCAAAGTTTCGAGCGAGGCTACGATCTGGCACAAATGTGCGGCGAAAAGTACGGATGGGACGTGATGATGGTGCTGTACAAACTCGTCGACAATCTCCAGCACAAGACATGGCGATACATCGATGAACGCACCCGGGGTGAGCACCCGACTCGCGCCCGGCTGACAGAAGCATGCTGGGGAAAGCTGGACGGAGTCATCGGTAAGATGAAGCGATTCGCCCGTGAACACGACGCCGATATTCTGATCATGTCTGATCACGGCCACGGCAGTCTCGACGGCAAGGCCCAGCCCAACCTTCTATTGTCGCAATGGGGTTATCTATCCCTGCGGAGTAAATTCGCCCAATCGCGTAAGCGAATGGCGGCCTCCTGGAGGCGTCTGACAAAATTCGGCGCGTCCTCCTCCGCGACACTGCCGTCTGCGCTCGAGCACGATCTGGCCTTCGATTGGTCCAAGACCAAGGCCTGTGTCCTTCACGCCGGCGTCTACGGATTTCTTTACATCAACCTGAAAGGTCGTCAGCCGGAGGGAATTGTAGACCCGGCCGACTTTGAAACCATCCGTGAAGAGGTGCGCAATCGGCTTCTCGGCGCGACCTGCACAGATCGCAACGGCAAACCGATGAAGATCTTCGATGATATCTTCGTGACGGAAGAACTCTATCAGTGCAATCGGGCCGATCATCCATGGATGCCGGATCTTTTACTCGCCCCGGCCGACGGTCTGGCGGTAGTGAAAAAGATTCGCGGCCGTTCGCCGGTGAGGTGGGTTTCATTCAGTCGACTCGAGGGGACGCATCGCCTGGACGGCATCTTCGTGGCGCAAGGGCCGGCCATTCAATCAGGACAACGCATCCGTGGCCATATCGCCGACTTGGCCCCGACCATTCTGGCGGGCCTGGGCGAGGCCGTTCCGAAGGACATGGACGGCCGAGTGTTGCGCCAAATCTTTAAGGAATCCATCGAAGTCCGCTACGAACCGCCGCAGGATCGGAAGGTGGACACGACCACTACGGTTCTGACGGAAGGCCAGATGCAGGAAGTCACCGATCGACTGAGCGATCTGGGCTATCTGGAGTAAGAGCACCCCCGTTTTTTTCTGAGGCACCGGTTTCCATCCGGTGCGATTTTCGGGATTCGAACCGCGATATGGGTGTGATGTTGTACCCCGATCCGAATTCATTCAGCCGGTTCCGGCCGAATTCGCACCATGACGATGAATGATCGCCTTCACGCCCAGCAGGCGTTCCCATAGCTCCAGCGTCCGCTCCACGTCCATCCTCGGCGAAGCGTCATGGGTGACAATGCGCCAGGCCTCCAGCTTTCGATTATTGAGGAAAATCGTCGGCGTCCCTTCAACGCCGAGTCGATGCGCCAGCTCGATATCCTCTGCGACGCGCCGGTGAATCGCCTCGCCTGAATAAGACGTCGAAAAGCCCTGTCGGTCTATCCCCGCCTCCTCTGCGAGCAGGACATAGGGTGATTGATCAAATTGCACGCTGTTTTCATACAGGAGTCGATGATAGCGCCGCACCTGCTCGGCCGTACCGGTCTCCCGGGCCGCCTCGGCAGCGAAAGCAGCGTCACACGCAAAAAAATGAAGACCGGCGCCGACATGCGGATTGCATTGCTTCGAGACGGGATAATGCTTGCTCACGCATCGCAACTGTTCGGGAAACTGTGATATCAATCGTATGATTTCTCGATGAAAGTACCGGCATTTCGCACATTCGAAATCGGTGAAGACAATTAGCGTAAACGGCGCATCGGGCAGACCGACGACGAAATCATCGGCCCGAATCGGAATATCTTGCACGGGGGCGCCGGAATGACGCCATGCGATGTATTCGGCGTTGTTCGTCGCCTCCAGTGTACGAAGCTGGAAGCGACGTCCGACGGATTGATGGATCAGTGCCAGGACCGCCAGGAACACGATAAAAACGCCCGCGACACAGCCGCCGAGCACGACGCCGGCTCGCGTGTGGGATGGATAGGGTACAGCATCTCGCGCGGCCAACGTCACGGGTCGAGGACGCCCGAGAGTCGTGAGTACGAACAGAAACCCATTGAATACATGCCCGGCCAGACACCAACTACACCAGACCGGCAGTTGCGACATGACATAAACGAACCAGAGCGATGAACAGAATCCGAGTGTGGTCAGGATCAGGGGGAAGAGGTGCCAGTGCCGCCCCCGTGCATTAGGAAGGCCGACGATCAGGAACCATGCCGTCAGAATCGCGAAATAGGTCAGACCGAAGACGGCGGTCGGAATCGGACCGATCTTTGCCCAGCGAGAGGCCAACACGTAATCGCAGTTGACACGGTCGCCGGGGGCGCAAAGCGTCGCGCCGAAGAGCGTAGCCGGTGTGGACGAGGGCAGAGACATTCGTACGAGTACACCGCTCGTGAAACAACCGGCCAGGGCCACCACGATCAGCGCGATCCGTAACCTCTGTCCCATGGCAATGGGTACGGCAACGGGCGGCGACTCCTGTGACATACGGGACGAAACCTCGCGAAATCAAGTGTGCCACTGCTTCAAGCAGTGTAATCTACGAAACCGGTTTTAAGCCGCTGTGGCATTCCGTTGTGGCACCGGTTTCCAACCGGGTGCGGCCTCACACTAGTTAGAAGCCAGTGCCACAGCTCAGCCGTGGGCTATTATACCTCGTGGATGGGCAGCTTGGTCGATGGAAGCATGCTGATCTTACGATAGGCCGAGCGAAACTCGAACTGGGCAAGCGTCAGAAAGACGACGACCAGCAGCGGACACAGAACATAACGAACGATGGAAACGGAGCTGGCCATCAACTCGTCCACGCCGAAAAAAGCTGAGTTGGACGATTCGGATCCGGCGGCCACCCACGGCGTCACCAGGGCCAACGCGGCCAGCGACCAGACACAGGCCTTCGCCAGGCCCACCGCGCCACCGAGCCTGCCGGACAGGCTCACGAGCAACGAGACGATATAGACACCCGCAATTACCAGGGCGGACGCCCGCCCCACATAACCCGCTACCTTCAGCGCGGAATCCATGTGATGGGACCATCGGCCGGCGTCGTCGCTCCGATTCTCTGTTTGTCCGTCGGGTTCGATCGGCTGATTTTGCCAAGGGGCCGCGGGGCGGGTCGAGGGTGTGTCGTCACGCATCTGAACCACGAACCAACTGCACAGATGCAAAGCCACGGCGAAGACTGCGAGCGCGAAAAAGGCATTTCTGGCGATGCGGAATATGCCCAGCGCCGCAAGGTGTTCGCGGGTAATCTCTCGATGAGTCGCTCCGGGCTGTTCCGTCATAAGGCCATCCGAATGGTGTATCAATCAGAAAGAGTTTGACCGATCGCACATCTGCGTTACATGGGACTGATTGCACATGCCTGGCGGCCCGTGGTAGAACTGTGGCACCGGTTTCCAACCGGTGCGACGTTCAATCACGACTTCCACCACAGGCTGCTAGCCGACACTGCCGTAGGAATCACCCGACAGGGGAACCTTGAAAACCTTACGCGCCGAGGGGACAACGCGGCCGTCCTCCCGCACATACTTGATCACGAAGGCCACCTTTCTTCCGGCGACATCGACATCGTCGTTCCAGCGCAGGCGAAGACCGTACCCCCAGCCGAAGAGTGACGGCTCCTTGGCCTGCCAGACGTAGGCCTCTTCCGGAGGCAGCACCCATTCCTGAACCAGCGTCGCGTCCTCTTTACCGAGGGGGTTGCGGCCGAGCCGGTACATATCCACCACAATCGTACCAGATCCGAAGACGCCCTTTTTATGGCTGTCGGGGGACTCCAGGTAGAGTGTGCACTTAAAGCCGTCTATGCTTCCACTGCCGTCCGGGTTGAAGCTGAGCCAGGGGAAGGTGTGGAAGATCTTGTTGACGCGGACGATGTTGGACACCGGTGCGGGACCGGAGATGGTCAGATTATTTTTTGCGGCCTTGTTGACCCAGTTGTCATTGCGATGGGCCACCCATTGCCCATCGTCATCCATCACACACCCCGCCGACACCAAGGCGAGCGAGCACAGGGCCGCCAATCGGTAACTGAACATATCACTTTCTCCGTCTCTATCCCGCAGATTTCCGCCACCCTTACAGGGCTCACCGGTTGAAAACCGGTGCCACAAGGATTCAGGATGCACACTCAGCGATGCCGGGTGCCATGCTTACACGACCCGGCCTTATGGGTCGGGTAAGCATGCGCCGAATCACTTGGGGTGCGGCCGTCAGCCGCGCTGTGGTACCGATTTCCAACCGGTGCGTGTCGTCGATTGCGAACAGGCGATACAAATCAGGATGCACACTCAGCGATGCTCCGCGCGTCGAGGCGCCGGCCGGTTGTCGTTAAACGGTTCTTTCTCGATCGCGGGTCGCCGTGCGACCACCTCCTCGCTCGTCGGAACGATCGGGCCGTAGCGCGGGGCCTTCGGACCGTATTTTTTCTTCTCCTTCGGCAATGGCGTCCTGGCAGGCTCGGTGTCGTTCCCGTTTCCACGCGGCGCCCAATCCGGCGGGGTGTCCTCGATCGACGAAATCTCGTCCGCTGTTTCCGGCTCAAGTCGGAGGTTTCCGAAGTACGGGCTCTGCTTGATCTCCGTCGTGATGATGCCGGACTCGTCACGCTTCTCGACGCTCAAACGCCGGCCATCCTCGACGGTCCGCACGATCCGAGGCGTCAGGGCAATGAGCAGTTCGGTCTTGGACTTGGCGCGGACCGTAGTGCGAAACAGGGCACCCACACCGGGTAAGTCGCCCAGCAGTGGAACCTTGCTCTCACTATCGGTTTCCGACGTTGTGATCAGCCCACCGATGATGACGGTCTCGCCGTCCTTGACGGCGACCCACGTCTCGGCGTTTCGGGTGTTGAAGATCGGCGCGAAGACGCCGGGGCCGATCTGAATCGTCGAATCGGCGATGGAGGAAACCTCCGGGGCGATTCGCATATAGACCCATCCGTCGGGATTGATGTGCGGCTCGACCTCCAACTGGATGCCGACTTCTTCATAAGTGACGCTGGTCTGAACCGTGCCGCCCGTGGTTTGGCCCGACGCGGATGGGATCGGCACGCGCTGACCGATGTTCATGTTGGCCTCCTGGTTGTCCTGGCACATGATCATCGGCCGCTGGATCACCTCCAGACGGCTGTCGGACTGAAGGGCACGGACAAGGAAGTTGAAATCCTCGCCGGTAATGGTGAAACTGAAGCCGCCGAGACCGGAACCGGCCGCGCCAAGGTCCGTCCCGCCGACGACGTCAAAGCTGCTGCTCTGGAGGATGCCGTTCGGCCCCGCCACCGCCGACTCGCTGAAGCGAAGCTGTTGCAGGGCAAACTCCAGCCCCATCTCGAAGCGATCATCGATGCTTACCTCGGCGATCATCACCTGGATCATCACCTGCGGTGGCGGCATGTCGAGTTCTTCGATCAAAGAAACGACACGAGACTTGTTTCTCGGGCTGACCGAGACGATCAACTGGTTCGACTCAGGATGGGCGACCACGGAGACCTCCTGCTCCATCCGCTGCTGGGGTGACATGCTATCCACGCCGTCCAGACGCTGCTGTTCGCCTTGGAAATAGGTATCCAAGGCGCCCTGCATGTCTTCCGCTTCCATGTTGACCAGCGAATAGACGAAGGTATCGCGGTTCTGAATGTCGCGGGAGTCGAGTTGATCAATAATGTCGGCTACGACGTCGATGTCGTCGGGCCAGCCCGCGACGATGATGCCGTTGGTCCGTTCGTCGGCGACGAACGTCGTCCGCGGCCGGCCGAAGGTGCCCTTCTGCGTCTCACCGCCCTGCGACAGGGCCGTGGGCATGCCGCCCGAATCGCTCAGCCCGCCCTCGACATTGATCTCCCGGCCGCGCTGGAACTCGCGCTCCTGCTCCGAGCCTTCGTCCTGGGCGAACATGGATTCCAATAGTTCGACCATCCGCGTCGCATCGGCATGGTGGAGCAGGAAGATCTTGACCAGCACTTCCTTCTTCCGGAAGCCGTCGAGCTTCTTGATGAGATCCTTGATCATCCGAAGTGAATCGGGCGGAGCCACGACAATCACCGTATTCGTTCGCTCGTTGTAGGTGATTTGAAGATTCTCACGCATCGCCTGATGCATCACCTCGCGACCATTCCGGTCCTCGCCCCGATACAACACCGTGCGTGACTTGCTCGATCGCAGATTCTCATCCTCGGCGGTTCCGCCCCCCTCGCCCCCCTCGCCGGTCAGGATCTCGCGAACCAGATCGGCCATCTTGGTGGCGTCTTCATTCTCACAGGGAAAGATGCCCACCTGGGCGACATCCTCGACCTTCACCGCGTCGAGCCGATCGACCAGCCCCGCGATGTTTTCCAACTCGCCCGGCGGTGCGGCCACGACGACGGCATTGGTACGCACGTCCTCGACTACCGAGATCGTTTGACTACCCCCGCCCCCATCGCCCGACTGATAGACCTCGTCCAGAATCTCCTTGATCTTGTCGGGCCGGGCCTTCTTCAACGGAAATACGCGAACCATATTCAGCATCGACGTCGGCCGATCGAGCATCGCGATCACTTCCTTGATGATCGGGTGGTCATAGCGCGACGCGTTGATCATCAGCGCGTTGGCCGATGCGTCCGCCTCGACCGTCACGGAGATGGGTTCCGCGCCACCTCCGCCGTCTCCCCGGCTCTTGTTGCGCTCCTGGAAGATATTGGTGATCATCTCGCCAACACGTTCGGCGGTCGCCTCATGCAACGGATACACCTCGATCACCTGCGTCCCCGTACCCGGCGGCACGTCCAGCTTGATGATCATCTCAACCGCCCGGTCGATGCCATCCTTCGTGCCGCCGATGATGACCCGGTTGCTCCGCTCGTCGGTCATGATCTTCAGGGCGAACAGGGCACTGCGATTGCTCTCGCCGCCGCTTTCAATCTGGTCGTCCAGTTCCTTGAAAAACGTCTCCAGCTTCGCCGCGACCTCGATACAGTCGGCGTGTTTCAGATCGATCAACCGTGTGATCGACGCATCCCACGGCGTGGTGACGCTGTTCATCCGATTGTGAATCTTTCGGATCGTCTCCATGTTCTCCGGGCTGGCCGAGACAAGCAGCACGTTCGACCGTTCGTCCACATTGATCGTCACCCGCTTGCGATCCTGGGCAATCTGACCCTCGCCACCGCCGGCCGCTGTCCAAAGGCCGCTCTCGAACAGGCCGTCGAGCACCTCCTTTACGCGCATCGCCGAGACGTTGTCGCACGGGAAGAACTCGACCACTCCGCCGACGCCGATCTCCACGTCCAGTTCCCCCACCTTCTGCATCAGCACGTCGTAGTTCTCGCGCGAGGCGGCCACGAGCAGTGCGTTGGTCACCTCGTCGACCGCGATCGTCACCTTGTCCTCGGGCCGCGTCTCGCCGCCCACGTTCCGCATCTCCGCGCGGCGATCGAACAAGGTCTGCAACGGGGCGGACAACTGCTGCGCCGAGTTGTGCTTCAGACGAACGATATAGATATTCGCCATCGGGTTCAGCTCGAGCGCCTCGATCTTGTCGACGACCGACTTGATCGCCTCGAAGTCGCTCTTGCTCGCGGCGACAATCAGCGAGTTGCTTCGCGCGTCGGCGACGATCGCCGGAATCTCCAGCTTCAGCCCGCCGGCATCCCCCTGCGCCTGGTCGCGCGACTGCTGCCACAGATCCTTCAGCTTATCCGCCAGATCGCTCGCGGTGCCATTCTTCAACGTGATCGTGCGGATGTTTTCCATGAGCGCCATCGCCGGGACGTCCAGCTTGGCGATCAGACTCCGCAGTTCCTCCATCCGCTCCCGCTTCGCCGCGATGATCAGCGACTCCGAGCGCGGGTCGGGCGTGATGATGACCGTCTCGCTCTTCTGAGAGTTTTCGCCGCTGCCCGTGGGGATGGCATCCTTCCGCTTGTCCATCAACCCCTGCAACGCCTCCGCAAGCCCCGTCGCGCTGGCGTATTCCAGCTTCACGATCTCAAACGGCATGACACCCATGCCCTTGATGTCCAGGCTCTTCACGATGCCGCCCAGAACACCGATCGCCTCCTCGCGGCCGACGATCAACACCTGGTTCGTCCGCGCGTCGGCGGTCACGATCGCGTTATAGGCGAGCACCCCCGCCTCGCCCTCGGGCACGCCGCCGTCGCTGCCCTTGCCGGGCCGTTCGGTCAGCTTTTCGCTCTCGCCGAGCATCGTGGTAAGCCGATCGGCCACCTCGGTCGCGTCGGCATACGTAAGCGAATAAACCTCCGACAACACCGGCGCCTTCGACGGCTCCTTGTCGAACACCAGGGCTACCTGCTTCATAATCAGACAGTTGTCCAGCGAACTCGCGATGATCAACGAGTTGCTGTCGGGCTCGCCGCCGATGAAAATCGGCCGGTTCAGGTTCACAGTGGCCAACGGATTGCCGTCCTCATCCAGCAGCCGAAAGCGGCGGATAAAATCCTGCATCGGTGTTTTTCCCGTCGCCGCATTTTCCAGAAGCGTATTGAGTAAAATGGCCAGCGAATCGGCCTTGGCCACGCGGAGCGGCACCACCATGATGTCCGCCTCGCCGACGCGACCCTTGCCACGATCTTCTACCTCTTCTGGCAGTTCGGCATCGAGGCTCTCGATCGTCTTTTCCATGAAGCCCATGTCGGCCTCGCCGGCGGTGATGAAGACCTTGTTCGTCGGCGCGTCGATTTCGATGGAAATCTGACTCGTCGGCAAGTCTTTCTGCTTGAGATAGGCGGCGGCAATCTTGCCCAGAACACCACCCACCTCCGAGACACGCCGATTCTTGAACAGGAAAGACTTTACTGTCTTCCCGCCGATGTCCGTCTCCGTATCATTCATTCTGATAAACTTCAGGGCATCGGCCATCTTCTCCCGCGTCGCGGCAATGAAGAGTCCGTTGGTTCGATTGTCGGCGATGATGTCAACCTCGTCTTCAGGACGAGAGTCGCGTGTCTTCGGCTTGAGTTTCTCAAACACATCCGTCAGGGTTTTGGCAAGCGCGGTCGCGTTGGCATTGACCAGCCGGACGTATTCGACCTCCTTCTCGGGGATCTGCTGATCCAGCATCTCCAGGATGCCCGAGAAGATCTCCACGTCCTCCGCCGGCCCCTCGACGATGATGCCGTCCGGCGTCTCCACGATGTTCAGCGGCGCGCCCGACAGCCGCCGGCTCATCATCTCGATCGCCTTGTCCGTCATCCGCGCCCCGCTGGCCCGCACCGTCGCGTCCAGCGC
>CAYXGR010000021.1:0-19293 GCA_964464525.1 uncultured Planctomycetaceae bacterium | reverse complement strand
GTTGTTGTTGTTTTTGTTAGCGAGATCGAATGAGAAAAGCCCGGCTGAAGCCGGCCAAGAGAACCCGCGGATTCCGTCATGGACCCCGGTCAGCATCCGATTCTATACCTGGATTGACAGTCTCAACCGTTCTTATATAATGACTGGTCTTTGGACAAGCCGAATTTAGATGCGCATTGTAACTTTATGGCCGAGGTGAAGTTAATCGACGTTGTTAAGATCTACCCCGGTGGCGTCAAGGCCGTGGATCAGATCGGATTGGATATCGGCGATCAGGAATTTCTCGTTCTTGTCGGGCCTTCCGGTTGTGGCAAGAGCACGACCTTGCGGATGGTCGCCGGCCTCGAAGAGATCAGCTCGGGAACGATCCTGATCGGTGACCGGGTTGTGAACGATTTACCGCCGAAAGATCGCGACATCGCGATGGTTTTTCAAAACTACGCCTTGTACCCGCACATGACGGTGTACAAGAACATGGCTTTCGGTCTTCGGTTGCGGCGACGCGAATTGGGGCTTTCGAGAGCCGATATTGACAAGAAGGTGCGTGAGGCGGCGGCTGTACTGGGTATCGATGATCTGCTGCACCGTCGGCCGAAGGCCCTTTCCGGTGGCCAACGACAGCGCGTCGCGGTGGGGCGGGCGATAGTTCGCAATCCGCGTGTTTTTCTGTTCGACGAACCGTTGTCGAATCTGGATGCCAAGCTTCGTGTGGAGATGCGATCAGAGATCAAGCGTCTCCAGCGGAGGTTTCTTACGACGACGATCTATGTCACGCACGATCAGGAAGAGGCGATGACGCTGGGTGACCGAGTCGTTGTGATGAAGGACGGCGTGATTCATCAATGTGCCACGCCGTTGGAAGTATATGGTCGACCGGCCAATCGTTTTGTGGCTTCGTTCGTCGGGACGCCGCCGATGAGTTTTCTGGACGGACGCGTAGTATTGAATCGAGATGGGCGTCTGGTGTTGGAATCCGGCTCAGTCGTGATCCCGTTGCCCAATCGATTTAAAAATCGGCTCTCGGCTCATGTGGGTCACGAGGCGGTTCTCGGCATTCGCCCCGATGCGTATTCACCGGCCGAGTCTCCATCGGTTGGCGAAACGCCCTCGGATGGACAGGGTAAGGCCAGGCTCTCAGTTCGTATCACGCAGGTAGAGCCTCTTGGCGATCGAAAGGATTTATACATGACCACCGCCTCAGCCGAACAGACGTTGGTGGGTCGTGTAGAAGCAGGAGTGCCGGTTTCGGAAGGCCAGTCGTTGGAGATGTTCATCGATATGAATCGCGTTCATGTCTTTGAGCCGGGCGAGGCAGGTGTGAATTTGACCGCGGAGCGTGAAGACGAGGCGATGGCCCGTGCCAATTAGCATGGACCACCTCCCGGCATTCGTTCGGCAGTCCGAGGGGCGCCGTTTCGCAAGCAGGAGTCAACCCATGCGTTGACGGATCCTCTCCATCGCGTCTGACGCAAGCGGGCTCGCGGTGACCGCTGGAGAAATCCACTGCGACAGTGGGTTGCGGTCAGTGCCCGCTTTTTTGTTGGAATCGCATCGTATCACGCGTGGATGCGCTGGCGAACATGAAAATTCAGGCGATCGTGGACGCCGAGTATTCCCACGAACAATTCAATAATAAGGATGGATGATGAGTGCGGAACTGATGCGGATCGTGGACGGGCTGGCACGTGAAAAGAATATCGACAAGGAACTCGTTTTGGGCGATCTGGTCTTGGCGATGGAGACGGCGATTCGCAAGAAATACATGGATGTCGAGGAGGTCAAGGTTGACATCGATCGGCTCAGTGGTGACATCGTTGCCACTGCCGACGGTCGGGCGATCAGCATGGGCGAATTGGGGCGGATCGCCGCGCAGACTGCGAAACAGGTGATCATTCAGCGCATCCGAGAAGCGGAGCGTGGGAGCATTTTTGAAGAATTCGTCGAGCGAAAAGGGCAAGTCATCACCGGAACGGTGGCCCGATTCGAGGGTGGCGCCCTGGTTGTGAGCATCGGCCGAACCGAGGGATTCCTGCCGCGCAGCGAACAGATACCGGGTGAAGCACACCAGCCGGGAGAACGGATTCGGGCCTTGATTCTGGATGTTCGCGAGGCGCCGCACCAGGTTAAAATCATTCTCAGCCGGAGCCATCCCGATTTCATACGTCGCCTGTTCGAGTTAGAGGTGCCCGAAGTCGCCGAACGAATCATCGAAATCAAGGCATTGGCCCGTGAGGCGGGCTATCGCACGAAGGTTGCAGTGACATCGATCGATACGAAGGTGGACGCGGTCGGTGCCTGTGTCGGCGTGCGCGGCAGTCGCATCAAAAATATCGTGGAAGAACTTGGGGGCGAAAAGATCGACATCGTGCGATGGAATGAATCTTCGCAGATCTTGATTGGTAATGCACTCAAGCCGGCGGAGATTCAGGACACGGCGCTCTGTTTCGAACTCGGCCGAGCGACGGTCGTTGTGCCGGAGGAGCAGCTATCCCTGGCAATCGGGAAACGCGGTCAAAATGTGCGTCTCGCGGCACGCCTGACCGGTTGGGATATCGATATCCTGACACCGGCGGAATACAATCGCGGTTTGGATCGTCTAGCTTCGACGCTCAAGAAGGTGGAAGGCGTCGAGGATGTCGTCGCCGAGCGGATTTCTCTGTTGGGTCTGATCGGTGTGGTAGACGTCGAAGAGGTGGGCGCCGAGCCACTTATCCGCGAGCTCGAGTTAACCGAGGAATTGGCTCAGCGAATTGTGGTGACCTGCACGGAAGAGGCGAAACTTGTCCGGGAGGAAGAGGAAAAGAAAAAGTCGTCCGCGGCAAAGACGCTGAAGGAATCCGGGTCGGAAGGCACTGTTTCGTCGGAGACCGAGCCGACGGATAGCGGCGATGAATCGGCGTCCGAGTCGGATGAGTCCGAGTCGGATCTGTCTGCATCGGAGGGTGATGCGGAAGGCAGTGATTCGAGTACGGATGAGTCGGTGCCCGACACCCCGGCGGTGGCTGAATCGGAAGACGTGGACAAATTATCGTCTCCGGCCGATGCGGTCGAAGACGAAGCAGGTACCGAAGAATCCAAGGAAGATGCGGCACCCGCAACCTGAAACGATGAGGGCATGCGGTTGAGCGACATCCGGCCGTCGTATGACGAACATGGGACTTGAGGAATCGTCCCGAATGAATGGGGCCTGATGAGGCTCCGGAGGCTAGCTTTGGCTGAAAAGAAACGTCGAATCCATCATCTTGCGAAAGAGCTTGAGGTCAAAAGCAAGACCATTATTGAGAAGTGCGCGGCCGAGGGGATCGAGATCAAGAACCACATGCACGTGGTCTCGGCCGGTCTTGAGGCGACGATTCGAGAATGGTTCAGCGAAGGTGCCCACAAGACAACGCTTGAAGAGTCCGATCGGATCGACCTCAAACGTGTTCGTGTTAAGAAGAAAATAAAGAAGACGGTATCTGTTGCCTCCACGGCGGAGACCCCTTCGACCACGAGTGATGCTTCGGCCGAGCCGGCGTTGGCCGGTGCATCTGGTCCGGGTGAATCAGCCACGGCGATTCTCGAACCTCCTTCAGATACTGAAGAAACGACCCAAATCGGCCTTGATACGACTTTGCCCTCAGACGATACCACAGTCGCTGCTGCGGCTGCGTCCTCCACGGAGGATGCCATTGGCGAAGCGACGAACGCTGAGGCAGAGGCCAAGGCCGCGTCCATAGTGGAACCTGTCGCCGAAGAAGAGGCCGAAGCAACATCAGATGCAATCACTGAGAAACCTGTCGAATCTCCACCCTTGCCCGTGGGGCCACAAAACGTACCCGAGCCGGCCAAGCTGAGTGGTCCGAAGTTTGTTCGCATGGACCGACCGGAACGCGTGGAGCGACCCCGCCCGGCGGCGAGAGCCCCTTCTCGTACACCCCGTCCCAAGCCGGATCGATCGCCACTCCCGGATAGCGACCCCAATAAGGAGGGACGGCGGGGCGATGTCCAGAAAGGCCGGGAAGGATCCGGAACCGGAGGCGATCAAGCTGCCAAGCGGCCGCATCCGCGGCGCGGGGGTCTTCGGGACAATCGCCAGGCCTCCAGTGAACAGCTAAAAGAGTGGCGAGAGCGCGATCTGGTGGAGATGCGCGACCGTTTGGCCCAGGCATCCGGTCGCGGTATCGGCGGGCTTCGGGCGGTTGAGCGGCAATCATCCGGGCGACGGGGAGGCATGGCTCCGGTCCGAATCAAGAAGGACAAAATCGAACTGACCGAGCCGATCCTGATCAAGGATTTCTCTCGTGAAAGCGGCATTCCCGTTTTGGCGATCGTCAGAAAGATACAGGACGAACAAGGGATCATGTCGGGTATCAACAGCCGTATTGATACGGACCAGGCCCAGTTGATCGCGGCGGAGCTTGGAATCGAGTTAATCGTATCCAAGGCCAAGACGGGGCTTGATATCCTGGCGGAGGAATTCGCGGAGATCGAACGGAAAAATCCTGTGCCTCGTCCACCCGTCGTGACGGTTCTGGGTCATGTTGACCACGGTAAAACAAGCCTTCTCGATCGCATTCGCAAGGCCAATGTCGTCGTCGGCGAAGCCGGCGGGATCACCCAGCATGTGGGTGCTTATCGAGTCAAAGTCGGTGATGGATGGGTATCATTTCTGGACACGCCCGGTCACGCGGCTTTCACGGCGATGCGGGCGCGGGGCGCCAACATGACCGATGTCGTCGTCCTGGTCGTCGCGGCCGACGACGGCGTGATGCCCACGACGATCGAAGCCATCAACCACGCCAAGGCGGCGGATGCGACAATCGTCATTGCCTTGAACAAGATCGACCTCGACCACGACATCAACAAGATCTACGGACAACTGGCGGAGCAAGGACTCACCCCCAGTGGAGACTGGGGCGGTGATATCGACGTCATTAAAACGTCGGCGATCACAGGCGATGGAATTGACGAGTTGTTGACTCACCTCGCGACGCTCAGTGACGTGATGGACCTGAAGGCCGATCCCAGCATTCCGGCGACTGGTACGGTTATCGAGGCGGAGCGCAGTGGCCGTGTCGGAAATTTGGCTCGTGTGCTTGTTCAGGAAGGCACGCTACGGACCGGACAAATCCTGGTTTGCGGCGCTACGCACGGTCGGGTTCGCTCGATGAAGGATGACACAGGTCACTCGGTCAAGCAGGCCGGGCCCTCCACGCCGGTCGAAATCACCGGATTGAACGGTGTTCCCCAGGCGGGAGATAAGTTCTATACATTGAAGAACGCGAAGCGTGCCAAGGAGATCGCGGAAGAGATCGCGATGATTCGGCGGGATGAGGAACTCGTCCGAGTGGCCAAACCGACCAGCCTGGAGTCGATGTTCGCCCAGGCGGCCGAGGGGGAGATCCCCGAATTGAATGTGATCATTCGGGCAGATGTGGACGGGTCGATCGATGCATTGCGAACACAACTTGCCTCCTTCCCGGATGACGAAGTCAAGCTGAACATCATGCACAGTGGTGTGGGGACCGTGACCGAGTCGGATCTGGTGTTGGCAGAGGCGAGCCAGGCGATCGTCATCGCTTTCGGGATCGTACCGGACCCGGAAATTCAGAAAAGAGCTGAGCATCTGAGCATTGACATTCGCACCTACCGGATTATTTACAATGTGAGCGACGACATCAAAAAAGCCCTTGAGGGGCTGTTAGCGCCGGATGAGATCATCGAATCTCGTGGGCGAGCGGAAGTCCGTGAGATCTTTTATATTTCCAAGGTCGGAAAAGTTGCCGGATGTTTCGTGCGAGACGGTGTGTTCAATCGCGGCCATCAGGTGCGTGTCCTGCGGGACAGTGTCGTTGTGCTCGAATCGGCCGGGATCGATTCGCTTCGGCGATTCAAGGATGATGCCAAGGAGGTGAAATCCGGATTGGAATGTGGCATCAAGATCGTTGGTTTCGACGATGTGAAACCGGGCGATATCATTGAGTCATTCGAGGTGATCAAGATCGCCAGAACGCTCAAGGACGTCAGGCGATCCACAAGTCCAAAAAAGCATGACGATCATTCTGAGCCTTAGAAGGCGAATTTCTTCCCGGGACATGTAGTGTCACGTATCGTTCTTCGACCCCGGCGTGGGGGTGGAGCGGTGCGGAACCCGTCGAATGGTTATGGTGATCGGCGTCTTACAATTATCGTTATCCATTTCGGGGGCGATGTCCCTGAAGGACAAGCGGCGGGCGATTAAGGGATTGAAGGATAGACTATCCGCGCGGCACAATATTTCCATCTCAGAAGTGGATTACCTGGATGAGCATCGAAAAAGCCTGGTGGCGATCGCGGTGGTGTCGAACAGCCGCCGTTTCTCGGAAAGCTGTCTGTCCAAGATCGTCGACCAGGTTCGGACGATCCGTTCGGTGGACCTGCTAGACTACGACATAGAAATATTTTGATGGGTTGAAACACTTCCGTTGGCCCTGATACAAGCCGGAATTCGCTCGCCAGGATGATAGTGTGACGGATAGGGAAGTGTTCTGATGTTTTGTGATTCGACTATGGATCGTGGGTACGAGATGATCAACCGGAAGGATCGTCGCCGAAGGGTTCATACATCCGATTCCTTTTTTGATTCTTGAACCATGGGATAGAAGATGTCGCATCGTAAAGACAGATTGGCGCATGTCGTTCGAGATATTGTGAGCGACGCGATCTTGAATCGGGTGTCGGATCCTCGCGTGAACGAGTTGACCAGTGTGACGCGGGTGGAGTTGTCCGCGGACTTGAAGGTCGCGACCGTCTATGTAAGCGTGATGGGCACGGACATCGATGCTCGAACGACGATGCGCGGCCTCCAGAGTGCCCGGGGCATGATCCAGACGCGTCTGGCCCGGCGTTTGAATATTCGTCAGTGCCCGAGTATTCGCTTTCACCTGGACGAGGGGATCAAACGTGCCATAGAGATATTCCAAAAAATCGATACAGTGGAAATGGATTCCTCGATCTCGGATCCAGCCGAGACGGAAGGTAACGAAAGGTCGATTGAATCACCGGATACGCAGGCGGAATCGTCCTCGTCCGGTTACGAGGAAAAAGCATGAAAAACGCCGCGGAGTATTCCCGTCGCGTGAAGCGACTGTACACCAAGATCAAGAAGGAAGGCTCCATGACCAGTCTGGCGACGGTCGATGATTCGATGCGCGCGTTACTCTTGGGTGTGTTCAGTAACTACACATCGGAACAGCGAGCGACCTCCGCGTTGGACAAACTGCTCGGGAGCATGGTGGACCTGAATGAGTTACGTGTCACCCCGGTTTCGGAAATCATCGAAAGCGTCGGTGTCGATCTGCCCTATTGCCGCATCGCGGCGGAGGAAATTTCCCAGGTTTTGAGTTCGCTCTTCAACACGATACACGAATTGGATCTGAGTTTTCTAAAAAGCCTGGGTAAGAAGGCGTCCGCATCGTTTCTCGATTCGCTCGACGGCCTTCACCCCCATACCAAGGCCTTCTTCAAACAACGCTATCTCAATGTTCATACCGTCCCGCTGGATGCCAACATGCATTCTTATTTGGAGAGAAATGAATATATTACCAGCGGCACCGATGTCGAGCGGGCACAAAAGTTTATCACCAGTGTGATCAAAGACCGCGACGGCGAAAAATTTTATGCCCTTCTGAAACGCTACGCCGCGGCTCACGCGCCCAGAAAGCCGGCAAAAAAGACAAAAACCACCAAACCTAAGACGAAGGTGGCGAGTAAAACCCAACGCGCGGTCAAGAAAGCGACAACCAAGAAGACGACAACCAGGAAGACGACAACCAAGAGGGTGACAGCCGCGCGGGCAGTCTCCAAGTTAAGCACCCTGCGGTCCGGGACCGCCTCGACAACTGCCCGCAAGAAGACGACATCGCGGAAAAGTACGAAGAAGAAAGTCTCGGCCACCGGAAAAAAGGCCAGATGAGTAATCGCGCAATCGGATTGTGAGCCATGCCCGCACGTTTCATGCGACCGGAATCTGTAAGCATGGAACCCCGCGTATTGAAATCAATATATGGCGACATGCACATTCATCGAAAAATGATTCTCCATGCTCGTCCAGCGATTCGATTCCCCGCTGGTCCAATGGTCGGCGAAGGTAGTATCCAGGTGATCTTCGGTCTCGTATGGTTCGCGTTGATACTGAGCGTGACGCCGATCATCGGCGCGGAGACCGATCCGGCGCCACTCCGCGACAATCCGGTTTCAAGTCCGCGTGATTCGAAGGCACGGATGCGCCTAAAGGAGATTCCACCGGCTCCGGCATTCCCTCGTGCCATCGGGACGTTGCCGGAAACAACCCAGCCGCATCCACTCGCGCAGCGGCATCTTCGTGAGGGGAGGAAGCGGTTCAACGAAGACCTGTGGCCCGAGGCGATTGCCGAGCTCGAGAAGGCGCTGGAGTTCGACCCGCGGCTCACCGAGGCGCATCTCCTGCTGGCCAGAGCCGCCCTTCAATATGGCGATGATTCCAGGGCGGAATCTCAGCTTCGCGAAGTACTGAAATATCACACGAGAAACGTATTGGCCCATCGATTACTTGGCGAGATCGCCTGGCGCAAGAAAGATTCAGCCGAAGCGATTGCAGAACTTCGACTCGCGCTGCTTGCCGGCACGGATCTGCCCGACCGTCCCGAAGCGCTACTGGCACGCTGGACGCTCGCGTCCGCGCTCCGGGAGGAGGGCTACTTCTCGGCGGCGGCACATCAGCTCGATGTCTATCTCGAGGCCGTCGATCAACCCAGTCAGGCGATGAAAGACCATCCTGAACTCCGGGAATCCATGGAACGGAACCGTTCGACCGCGATCATCATGCTGGCGGAGCTCCGGACGGAACTCGGTGAACACGTCGAGGCCGCGGCGGCCTATTCAAACGCTGCCGCCCTCTTCCCCGACGATGCGAGTCTGCGCCGTAAGCTTGCATTTGCGCTGGCCCGGGCAGGACAGGGGGAGGCAGCGTTGGATGCGGCTCGCCGGTGGTCTCTCGGCTTGCCGGAACCCGTCGATGGTCTTGAAACGCTGAAGGAAATCTGCGACCTGCTCGGCCAGCCGCAGCAATATGAAAATGAACTCATTCGGTTGGCGGAGTCTTCGCATGATTCGCGGATGGTGGTGGATCTTGTGATGACCCTGTTGGATCGGGATAAGCCGACGGAAGCGCGGGCACTTCTGGAACGGGCATCGTCCAATGGGGCTCTCGATACGCGGGGCCGGTATCTTCTGGCGCGGCTCATCGCCCAATCCGGCGAAGCGGCGGAGGCGTACCGCCTCATCATCGCCGCCCTTCAGGAGGATCCGACGACCGAGGGGCAGGCGATGAGTTTGTTGGAGGGATCCGATGCCGAGATAGATTCGTCCATCTTTATCAAGCCCGCCGAAGAAATGGCCGGCGAGGCCCCCGACAACGCATTTGCGAGATTCGGCCTGGGTTTCCTTCTCATGTGTCATCACGAGGATGAACAGGCGGCCGAAGAATTGAATGCCGCGATCGACCTGGACAATTCTTTTGGCGCTCCCCACGCTGCGATGGCCCGGTTGTCGATCAGGCAAAAGCGGTGGGCGAATGCGATTGCGATCGCGGAGGATGCGACCGTCCACGGCATCAAGAGCACGCGGCTTCAGCTTTGCAAGGGCCTGGCCCACGATGCGTTGGATGAATACGCCAAGGCAGAGTCGGCATTTCTGGAATCATTTTCATTGGATCGATCGTCTCCACTCCCATTATTTCGATTGGCTCAATCGCTCGATCGGCGTGGCGAGGCACAGCGTTGCGAGGAATTGTATCGTCGTATTCTGGATGACGTGGATCCTCGTTTCATGCCGGCACGTGAACAATTGGTACTCTGGTATCTGAATCGGCGCCACTACGACAAGTGTCGTGAATACTTTTCCGACTTCGAACGGCTCGGTCAACGCGGTCCGATTGTCGATCGCTGTCGGGCTTTGCTGGCGTTGACCACCAGCAAGGCCGACACGGCGAAGGCGCGTCTCGAAGAATACACCCAGGCGCTTCGTACCATTTTGAAAGAATACCCCGGCGATGCGCCGACCTGGCTGGAGCTTGCCCGCAGCTACAGTACAGTCAGCGATTTCGATCGAGCCCTCGAACACGTCGAGTCGTCGTTACGGATCGATCCTGATTATCTTCAGGCGCGCGAGCTGAAGGCCGTCGTACTCGTCAAAAAACTCGAATTCGATCTTGCTCGGAAAACCGTAGAAGGGCTTCTGGTCGATCGGCCCAGAGATGCAGCCTACCTTCGAAAACTACTCGACATCGCGCGGAATCGTGCCGATTACCAGGCCGCGATCGATCTGCTCAAACGCCTGATCAAGCGGGACGATCTTAATAAACGACGCAACGTCTACACGAACCAGCTCATTGACGTCCTATTGCGGGCCGGGCGACTCGACGAAGCGGTCGCAAGCTCAAAGAAGTGGCTGGACGAATCGCCGAAAGACCGCGTCCGACGGCGTATCTACCTGTCCACATTGACTCGGGCAGGTCGGCACGATGGAGCGGTCGAACTGGCCGAACGATTTCTGAAGGAATCCCCCGACGAACGGTCTGAGCAGATTCAGCTTCTGATTCAACTCCAGGGAGCGAAACGCTACATGGAAGCCCAGCAACGGGTTCTCTCATGGCTGTCCGAATCCGGAAACGACATCGAGCTGAATATTGCCCTGATAAGACTCTGCTGGAACTCAAAACAATGGGACGATGCGATCGACATCGCGCGGACCGGCGCGGAGCTGCCCAAGTATCGTGCGCAATACGAGGGTTTGCTCGGCATGAGCTACCGCTTTGCCCGGCGGTTCGACGAGGCCATCGAATTCTACCGTGAGAAGGCCAACGCACTGGAGCCCCGGTTTGCCTACAGGGATCTGCTGGACGTGTTGATCGAGGCCGAGCGATACGGCGAGGCGGAACGAGTGGTCAACAAAATTCTTCGGCCCCATCTTGAAGCACGTTCGGAGGGTCGCATCCATGATGCGGACCTGATTGTCAGGATGCGCCAATATCTGGCCGACATCTATCAGAACACAAACCGCGAAGCACAGGCGTTTCAGCAACTCGAAGCGATTCACTCCATGGTCCCCGAGGATCCCGCGATTAACAACAATCTCGGTTACAGTTGGGCCGACGCGGGAATGCACCTCGATCGTGCCGAAATAATGATCCGATTCGCACTGTCACAAGATCCCCGTTCCGCCGCGAATCTCGACAGCCTCGGCTGGGTTCTATACAAACAGGGCAAGTGGGACGAATCGCTTCGTTATCTTCGCCGTTCTCGACGTATGTCCGAACGAGACGATCCCATCATTCTCAATCATCTCGCGGACACGCTCTACCGACTGGACAAATACGATGAGGCACGATCTCTCTGGAAGATGGCCGTTGACCTGTGCGATCCGGCATCCGATCCGCCGCCGAACCGGGAACATCGCCTGCTTCGTGGTGTACTCCAATCCAAGATCAGCGCTTTTGACGCTGGCGACCCGGTCTCCACGGCGACCATCGTCGCTCCGACACCCACAACGCAACCCACAACCAAACCGCAACCCACAACCACACAGGTACCCACAATCACACCGGTACCCTGAGTGTGCATCTGAAAATTCTTGTGGCAACGGTTTCTCTCGGAGCGATGGGAGTGCATGTTGTTGTTTTTCAGCTTGCGATATGGGTTGTAGGATGCACACTGAATAACGTGTCTACGCGAAAAATTGTGATACAATACTGACGACAGCATTCGCCGACGAGACACAGCGAGGAACCCCCATGGCCGGTCACAGCAAATGGAACAACATCAAGCACAAGAAGGGCGCCAATGATGCCCGCCGCGGCAAGCTCTGGAGCAAGTTGGCCCGCAACATCATCGTCGCTGCCAAGACCGGCGGCGGCGATCCGGCCATGAACCTCACCCTGCGCTACGCTATCGACAAGGCCCGCGAGGCCAACATGCCCAATGACACGATCGATAAGGCGATCAAACGGGGTACCGGCGACTTGGGCGGCGCCGAATTCGTCCCCGCCGTTTATGAGGGCTACGGCCCCGGCGGCGTCGCCATCATTGTCGACGCCCTCACGGATAATCCCAATCGGACGGCTCCGGAGATCAAGAAGATATTCGAGCGAGCCGGCGGCAACATGGGGGCGGTCAACTGCGTGAGCTGGAACTTCGCGACCCGAGGCATCTTCACGGTCAACGCCACCGATGCCGATGAGGACACCCTGATGGAAATAGCCCTCGAGGCCGGCGGGGAAGACGTGGTCCAGGAGGACGCAGGGTTTCAGGTCACCTGTGAACCCGCCGCCTATGATGCGGTCAAGAAGGCCCTCGCCGAAAAGTCGATTCCCACACAGACCGGGGAGATCACCAAGATCCCCGGCTCAACCGTAACGGTTGATGCGCGAGCGGGTGAGAAGATTCTCAAAATGCTCGAGGCCTTCGAAGACCACGACGATGTGCAACAGGTCTACAGCAATTTTGATATGCCCGACGAGGTGATGGCCCAGTTGGGTTAGAGCGAAGTGGTGTGCCACTGCCTCAAACAATCCATCCATCCAATAATCCACAGTCGCCAACCGAAGTGATCCCCCGGCCGGCTCTATCATCGGCTCGTGCGGCATCGGGCACTATGCAAATAGGCCCGCCGCCGCGCGGAGCGCGACGACGGGCCTTTCCACACGAGTCGTTCGTATGGACTCATTCGGTGTCAGTTCATAGTGCCGGTCACGATCTTCATTCCGCTCTCATTCATGACGATGACCGTGATTGTGGCGTCCGCACAGTTGGTCTGTCCGGTAAAGTCGGGAACGTGCTGCGCGTCTCGTGTATTGAGATTCAGGTCAAACGAGCCAAGCGTGCAGGCCGCATCGAGACACCCGATCACGACACTCTCGCTCAGCATTCCAAACGGGCCTGAGACGGTTACGGTTGCAGTCTGCCCGGCGATGCCCGCGAGTTCGATGTCCTCGACCTGCACACTAATCCGGCGGTCATTGCCGCGTTTTTCATATTTTGCTTTTCCGGATGCCAGTATGAATTGGCCGACGCCATTCAGCTTTCCTTGCTTTCGACATTGATCGTTGCCGACACGTCGGCCGGTATCGGAATCTCCAAAACTGCCATCATCATCGAACAAGGGGCCGTTCGTCGAAACCGGCCCTGTAGCCGCGGATCCGAGGAACTCAGTGCCACCCTGTGAGTCGCAGCCACCTAGCGCAAGCATGGTCGCCACCGCCAAAACCAGGGCCATTCCGTAAACTGTCATGATCAATCCATATGTCTTCATTGGGTACTCCAGTTTATCGATTACTTGTGTCATTTGACTACCTGAAAAAAGCTGCTTCCCCAAGTCTCTATCACCGATGAACCTCTGTTTTCTTACAGCGAGTGATCGATGATTTTTGAGTGGGACGCCCGCCGGAACCTACCAAGTACCCTGCCGACACAGGAACGTATACGTTCCGAGACTCCCAAGGCATTATCGGCTGCCTTGATATGTGTGTGGCAAGTCTTGTGCCGCCATCTTCGATATCCCCCGAAATCAAGCGGATTGTGGTCATAAACTACCGTGGGTACTGGTGATACACTGATTTGGATAGCAGGATCGCCGATTTGCGTGCGTCTCTCCTCGTGGACCTATCCTGTGAGCACAAGCACAAGGCGTGTGCGACTGGACACACGCGTTGTCGATTGACCAAAATCGTATGGGGCGTCAACCTTCTCAGGCAGCCTGCATCACACCCGTGTTTGCGGTGATTGGCTATCCCGGTCTGGAATATCCCATGGCTCCTCGCATCCGGTCATCCGGGCGACAATCCGGTCATTCTCCACCGCCAGCGTCAGGCTCGATCCCGGAGGTGGATTCGTTCGTACGATCAGATCGGCCAGCGCGCTGGTCACGTGGCTCTCGATCATCCGCCGAAGAAACCGGACGCCCTGATCGTGGTTGTCCCCCCGGTTCAGGATCCAGTCGACCACGACCGGGTCGGCACGCAGGTTGAGTCGTCGCTGCTCGATTCCGATTCGATCGCCCAATCGCTCGATCTCCCGAGTGATGAGGGTTCGGTAGTGATCCTTCTCAAGCGGAAGGAAGTGAACGACGCGATCGAATCGATTCAGCAGAACGGGACGAAAGTACTGCTCCATTGCGATGTCGGCGCGGGTGCGCCGGTTCATCACGTCGCCGGCCGTGAACCCCAGACTCGACCCCGGCATGGGTTCCCAGCCTGCATTCGAGGTCGCCACCAGGATCCACGATCGACACGAAACGGTCTCGTTTTCGCCGTTGATGAACGAGCCTTCATCGAACAATTGAAGGAAACGATCAAGCACGCACGCGTGTGCCTTCTCAAATTCATCGAGCAGCAAGATACCGAACGGCATACCCATCAGGCGCAGGGCGAGGACTCCCGATCGCTGGCTCACGAATCGGCTGCCCGGCTGGCCAAACAACGTGCCGGCATCAGTCACCTGCTGATAGTCCGCCATGTTCATACGGACCATTCGATCGCGATGCCCGAACAGGTGCTCCGTCAGCAACTGAGCCAGATAGGTCTTGCCCACGCCGCTCGGCCCGGTCCATAAAAAGACACCGAGCGGTCGCCGATCATCCGAAAGCCCTGCCTTGATGACGCTGATCATCCGTGTGACGATTTCGATCGCATTATCCTGACCGACGACGCGATCGGTGAATTGTCGTTTCAGTCGGTCGATGTCGAGCGGCATCGCCGGATCCACCAGCACGCGCGGCGTTCGGTTGATCATGCAAAATCGCTCGAACACATCCTGCTCCGTGACGCTGGGTTCATCGGAGACGCGTGTTCCGCTCTGATCCAGGATCTCGATCGCCTTACGTGGTAGCCGATCCCGCGTCATGAATCGATGCGAGAGCAACAGGGCCTGTTCAATCGCACCAATCGAGAAGACCTGCCCCGTCTTCTCTCGCCGTCCCTGTGCCCACGAACGGAGGATGACGCGCGATTGGTCGAAGCTCGGCTCGTCGATCCCTACCGTCATGAAATGCTGTCGCAGGCATTGATCAGACTCGAACAGCGTCGTCACATCGGTCTCGGTCCCCTCGCCGATCAGAGGGCCGCGAAAGGCGTAGGCCAGCGCGGCGAGCTGCGGTTCGAGATCGTATTCATAGGCCAGGGACAGATCGCGGATAAACAGCGCAATCCTACCGGTTGTGCGGCGCAGGGCCTCGACGAGTTTCTGCATCTCCTCGCAGATCAAGTAAGAATCCTTCAACGACGAGGCCCGCCGCTGGAGAGATATCTGCAGGACACGCGTCCGCTGCAAGCGCGCGGGCCCCTCCCCGGAAAGGCCTCGGCGCACGAGTTCGTGCACGATCGCGGTCTTCCCCACGCCGGAATCCCCCACCAACACCGGATTTCGGCCCATATCCAGCAGACAGCCGACCCGCTCGACGAGATCGTCAATTTCGTAGGCAGGCTCGAGCGTTCCGGCCTTGGCTGCCGCGGTCAGATCCAATTCCAGCCACGGTTCGAGGATGCTGGTCAGGCTTTTTGTCTTTTTAGTCTTCTGGGTCATCTTTTTCTTAGTGTTCATATGTTGTTTCAAGATCATTTATGATTCTTTTTTTCTGATTGTCTGACTCGTCATGTCTCATTGTCACACGAAACGCGCACCTTCCGCGCGTACCGCCACCACCCAGGGTCGCCACGGTGAATTCAGGAAGAAGGGCCGACCACAAAAAAAGCCCCGCAGGCCGCAAGAATGCAGCCTTCGGGGCTTGGTCGTTCTGTGATCAAGCTAACCGGACGGGCATCCCATGCGACAGGCCGAGAAAATACGATTGTAAATGGAACAAGTCATGGATCCGACCTCCAATGTCCGACCGCTTTGGGAACGGGCGTTGCATTGCTTATTTCGTTCATCTCTGGAACCGGGCCTGCCCCGGAGCGTGGGGCACAGCCGAATCTCCAAGCAACCAAAGCGTACACCAAGAATAAAAAATTGCAAACTGTATTTCAAATAAATTTCGATTGGGCAATTCCGGCGTCAATGGAGATGCTCTGAATCTGCAGGATCATCAGTACTGTCCGCCTTACCATTCTCCGGTATATATCTGTTCGAAAAGTCGATTTCCAGCTTCACGTGAATCAGCCGTGCCGGTAGTGTTTCAGCTTGATACCTCGTTCTTGCCGCCGACGGTGAATCCCCATACATCCGAAGAATAGCATGATCAAAGTCATGCTGGTCCCCGTTCCGCACGCACCATCTCCACAATCGGGAGCGGGTGCGTCAGACCCCACTGGCTCCTCACAAGCATCAACGATACCATCCCCGTCGCGGTCAACCTGCTGGGCGTTTGCCACGGTCGGACAGTTGTCACAGACATCCCCCACGCCATCGCCATCGGTGTCTTCTTGATTCGCATTCGCGATACCCGGACAGAGATCACACGGATCGATGACACCATCTCCATCGACATCTGACTCGCACGCGTCGGGAATCCCGTTGCCGTTACAATCCTCGTTCGCACCCGAGGCGATATCACACGGGTCGGGTGTACCGTTACCGTTGCAATCCGGGCTGACGGATCCGTCGTTATCGGGATCGACTGGATCGATATCACACGAATCCGGAATCCCGTTCCCATCGCAATCCACCTCGCATGAGTCCGGAATCCCGTTACGATTGCAATCCGCCCTGGTGCCGAATGGTGGAACCTCACAGGCATCCGGTATCCCGTTGGATTGACAGTCCACGGTGGCATCCAGCACCGTGATGACCTGATCGCGCGAGGTCGTATTCCCGCAGACATCCGTCGCCGTCCAGGTCCGCGTGATCACCGATTCCATAGGACAGGAGCCTGCCGCGACACTGTCGGTGAAACGAACCACGGGCACCGGATCGCAGTTGTCAATAGCCGTTGCCTGACCGGTGCCGCTCGGCTGATCGTCGTCGCCCAATGCGAGAGACACATCCGCCGGAACGATCATCACCGGCGCTGTAAAGTCGACGACAATCGTCACAGCATGGGCCGAGTCGGGCTGTGCCAGCACAAGATTGCACTCGGTCAATGGCGGCGGATTGCCGGGATCCGAACACACCTCCGCCGAAACGATCGACAGTCCGATATCGTTACTCAGTTTTGCAGTCGGTGGCGGCGTGTCCATGGGATCATGAAACCAGATCACAAGCGTGCCTTCCCGCGTCGGGCTGAAGCCGAATGTACCCAAGGCGTTGTCGCATGCAGACTGCGGAAGAAGACCAAACTGTACCCCCACGCTATACCCCAGCACGCCGGGAAGACTTCCCACGACCGGGTCTGTCAGGGTTTCGGCGATTTCCAATTGAAACGGAGATAAGCCTGGAAACCCCGCGACCCCCGGCTCTACACCCAAAAAGTTGAATGCCGGTTCCGTGCTTCCGCAATTGTCGCTTGTAAAATCGAGAAAGAACTGGGCACCCCGAATCTGGCGCTCCATCAATCCAGCCGGATCCAGACCCGTGACTTCCACCGTGAATTCAATGGGCTGGTTGAGCGCTGTTGGATCGCTGATACACCAGGTGTCTCCGGCGCCAACGAGAGACGCATTGCTCGTCGATACCCGGATCGTCAGGCTCGGCGGTCCGGGCGAGGCCTGGTCACACGGCTCGATGTCAGCCACGACGGTTCCAACCCCCATCACCAGCCCCGCAATCGCCGCACAAAAGCAGCAGGATCGATACCATTCCTCTCCTGTCATCATAGAGTTCCTCCCCAGTCGCCGTCCAACCGCTATGAGTCATTCACGCCGTGAGCACAACTATTAGCCCACTAAGAGATATCCATATCCAATGATTGACAGCCCCCACGGCGATCAGATGCCTAATACCCCGGCACTATCGCTGCAATCAAGCTGCTCGTTTCTTGAACATCCCCAACCCCCGTAGCCGAAGCGTGAGACACAAATCACAGGGCAACCCTGTGCTTGTCCCGGCTAATAATGTGCGAGTTACCGCATCATAACCGCTGATTGAGAGAATTACGAGGTGTTGTGTCCGGTCAGATAGTCCGCGACCGTCGCACTGTGAAATAATCCTCATACCCGTTGGGAGATTGTATGCAAAGCACCCTCCGGTTCATCGGATGCAGGCTGGCCCAGCCATTGTGGCGTAACTCTTTGCTATGATGAGAGATATGTATTTGTCGGTTGGTTGTATGTTATGGCATCATGTCATAATAAACGAAAATTGCCCCGGATATCGAATCCGGATCGAGGCCGGGAGCGCCCGCCGGGTTGCACAAAATCGCATTCATCGTGATGAAAAAAATATTCGGAAGGTCGAATCCGCACCCTTTTGATCTCATTTCTTCTGTATGATTAAAGAGTGATTTCAGGGTTGTGGTAATGCCCGTCGTATACGACGGTTGCGTTCATCCCTGGCTTTCCCGTTGGCAGCGCCTCGTTGCAGGCGTCCGATCGAATGCAATCCCGATTCCACATCACATCCGTGGTGTGTCCGAACAAGACAGATCAATCGATGGCACATTTCATTACCTTTTTTGACTACAAGATGTTGTAGGGCACTCCCATTGCGGTGAGTCCCGACCGAAAAAACCCTTTCTCGATAACCCACCAAAAAAGTAGTGATTGTCGATCGAACAACTCTTGACAAGCGTCATCTGTTATCGGTACACTTGCGAATGGAAGTGGGAATAGGGATGACCTAGCGTCGGTCCCAGGTGCGGCCACAGTGTCGCAACCGATGCGGAAAATGGAAGGCAGTATGGAAGGTCCGCAACCATCTCGGGCAACATTTCTTGTTCGGAGCATCTCGCCTCACTCGGAGATGCCCGACAACTTGTCTATCTCCAACCCACACGCGAAAGCGTTTCAAGCCAAGGGTTTGTTCGTATTGGAAAAAGAAGGTGAAAGGAGCCAATAGGCGCCGGATGCGCTGATTCATGCGCGGCTAATCAGGAATGAATAAAGAGCGAGCCCGTTGCTCCCCAGCAAGAGAACGAACGGGCCCGCCGACGGAGGTTGCGGCGTGTGTCGGCATTGACACCGGCGCACACCCAACCCTCTATCGCATATCTTAATTCCTCCCTCAGCCACGAGTCAAGTTATAAATGCTACGGAGAGCAGCGGGAGGCCGCGTGTGCATGCGCGCCTATCCCGATAATGGGATGCCCGGACGGCACGAAAGCCCGCTTGGCAGCCCCCTCCGGCCAGTAAAAAACCAATGCCGCGAACCGTTTCGCGGCATGAAACAGGAAGCAAAAGCTTAAATGGGAGGATCAAGAATCATGTCA
>CAYXGR010000020.1:2312-19364 GCA_964464525.1 uncultured Planctomycetaceae bacterium | reverse complement strand
TAGAGCGCGGGGGACGAGATGCAAACCAGGGCGTCCAGCCCAGGGGCCGGGCGGGCGGTCCGGGCGGGGGCCGATTCGTCGGCGCGGGCGGCGGCCAGGGTGGTGGTGGCGGTGGTGGTGGTGGCGGCGGTGGCGGTGGGCTCTTCGGCGACGACGGCGGCGAAGATGAAGAAGAGGACAATCTCGAAGATCCGCTCGAGCCGATCGTCGAACTCATCCAGGAGACCATCGATCCCGAGAGCTGGCGAGAAGCCGGCGGCAATGTCGGTTCGATCTCCGACCTCAACCAGCAGTTGATCGTCACCCAGACCTCGACCGCCCATGCGGAATTGCGGGATCTGTTGAAACAGCTTCGCCAGGCACGGGCTCTGCAAATCGCCGTCGAAGCCCGATACATCACGATCTCACGAAACTGGCTCGAACAGATCGGCGTCGATCTCGATGTCGTCCTCAACAATGGCAATGCCGGTTTCGATAGAACCTCGATTCGCGATCCGAACACGAATCTGCCTGTCCTGGTTCCTCGGCAGTTCACACGACTCGGCTTCACCCCGGGGGCCCCCGGCGCTGTCGGCCTCGGCCTGCCGACCCAACCATTTCCACAACCCTTCGGCCAGCCGGGTCTCGTACCCCAGGCATCGGGCGGCGCCAACAACTTCACCCCCATTCCCCTGGTCAACAATACACTCGACCTGGCGGCTCCGTCCGACACCAACATCAACGGTTCGCTCGGTAGCCTGGTCAATTCGACCCCCGCCTTCCAGATTTTCGGGAGCTTCCTCGACAACATCCAGGTCGATTTCCTGCTCCGCGCCTCCCAGGTGGACAAGCGATCCAGCAATCTCGACGCCCCGAGGCTCGTCCTCTTCAACGGCCAGCGAGCCACCTTCGAATCCTTCATCGAGCAGGACTACATCGCAGCCCTCACCCCCGTCATCGGTGACAATGCCGGAGCCTTCACCCCCAACGTCGACACCGCCCTGACCGGTCGCTCCCTGGACGTCCAAGCAACCGTCTCGGCCGACCGCCGCTATGTGACCATGACCGTCCGTACCTTCACCCGCGTCACCGGCGACTTCCGCACGGTCTTCTTCGGCGGTTCCCAGACGGTCGGTTCCGGATTCATCGAGCTGGCCACCCAGACTACACAGCAGATTCGAACGACCGTGTCCGTCCCCGACGGCGGCACCCTGCTGATTGGTGGTCTCAAGCTTTCCGGCGAGCGTGATGTGGACGCCGGCGTGCCGATCCTCTCGAGAATTCCGATCCTCAAACGTGCCTTTTCCAACACCTCCAACGTCAAGGACGATCAGGTGCTCCTCATCCTGATCAAACCAACGATTATCATCCAGGAGGAAGCCGAGGCCGAGGCCTTCCCGACACTTTCGGCTGCGGGCAGCGGTTTCTAAAGCACGTCCACTATCACAATCAGAACCTCAATCGGGCCGGTCACCTGAACACAGGTCGACCGGCCTGCTCTGTTACCGATATACTCTCATTGGTGCGATCCTGCATTGGTGTGATCCTGATCGGCATCGCCGACGCGAACGCGGTGATGCGCACCTCCTGACCGATTTCGCCCTCGGCACCCGTATGGCCTTTCACGTACAACCCCCTGAAGACGAACCCAGCCCGCCATCTCTCGTCCCACGTGTCGATTGGCTCGGCATCGCCGCCTGTCTCTTTGCCGCCGGAGCGGTATTGATGTTGGCCTGGTTCAAGGTCGGCAGCCTCGATATCGGCTACCACGTCTCCTACGGACGGCACTTTCTGGAGACCGGCGAGATCATCGGCACGCGGCCGGACCCATCCCTCTATCCCGAAACGGCCATCCCCTTCGTCAATGCCAACTGGGGCAGCCAGGTGATCATGGCCCTGGCCCATCGCGCGGGCGGCGCGACCGGCCTCTTCGCCCTGCGCATCACGCTGATCGGAATCATCTTCGCGTGCATCGCCGCCGTCGTCCGGCAATGCGTTCCCAGTTGGCTCGCCGTGGCGGTGGCCTGGCTGCTCGCCGCCTTGCCCGCCTACGAGCGTTTCAGCATGCGCCCGGAGTTGTTTAGCTATGCCATCCTGTCGCTTCAATTGCTGATCCTCACGCGGGGGGTGCGGTCCTGGAAATCCGTCGCCGTCCTCGCCGGGATGCAAATCGCATGGGTCAATCTACACAGCTATTTCCTCGTAGGGATCTGCCTGAGCGGAACATGGCTGATCGGTCTCCTCCTACGCAGCCTTTTTAGTAGAAGCCACGGGAAGTCGAAAAGGGTTGATCACTGGCGCCCGATGGGATTGTTCGCCATGGCCTTGATGGTTCAAGTCCTGGTGTGCGGGGCGAATCCCCAATACCTGCGCGGGGCCTTGTTCCCCCTGAAGACGCTCGAGTTCCTGAAAAGCGGTCAGGTCATCGGCGAGACGATGAGCGAGGCCCCGAAGAGCGCCTGGTCTGCAATCTCCGAGTTCCATTCGCCGTTCAGCTTCATCGGCGAGTCCATCTGCGGCCACACCATCACGGCCTGGCTGGCGCTGCTCGCAATCGCGGGCTTCGGTATCGCGACATTGCTCGCAAAAGGCCGATTCGCAAGTGCCGGGGCCATTCTTCTGTTCTTTTTCATGGCCGCGCAGATGCGCCGCAATATCGCCCAGTTCGCCCTCGTCGCCGCACCCCTCACTGTCGCGGGGATTGCGACGGTGATTGCCTGGTCAAGACTTCGGTCTATCACCCTGGAAGTGTTCAGGCTGATCGGTGCCGTGTTGCTGATCATGGCGTCAGTCTGGATCATCGCCACCGTCGCCGACGGTCGATTTTACTTCCACGAACGTCGCGTCATCCGCGAGTTCGGCACCGGTTACAGCGACCACACCTTTCCACAGGTTGCCGTCCGCTGGCTCGCCAACCACAAAGACCTGCAACCGAACTTGTTCGTAGACTACTTCTCCTCCAGCAACACCCTTCCGTGGCTGCCCGAACGGTTCCGGCTTTTCGTCAACACCAACACCTTTGCCTACGAAGACGACACCCTGGCGACCGTCTTCAAACTCGGACAGGCAAAGATTCCCCACGCCCCTTTCCTCGACAAGCACGGCATCAACGTCGTCCTGCTCCATTGTGGACCGGACACCCAGCTGCTCGTGAGAAACCTGGTCCGCGACGATGGAAGCTGGGCGCTCGTCTATTTCGATGAACACGCCGTCATTTTCGTTCGGCGGATCGTTCCCCACGTCGACGTGATTCTCCACAACCGAGTCATCGCCGACGATCTCGATGCTGTTCGGTGGGTCGAGGATATAGATAAGCCCGATCATGCAAAAGCGATGGCGCTGGGAACGATCGTCAATGTGCCGATGTCGCTGGGTTGGTGGAAACCGGCCGCGACCCTTTCGGCCGAGGCCGTGCGTCTGGCCCCCGATTATCATGAGGCCTGGAATTATCTGGGCGTCGCCGAGGTCAATCTAGGTAAGGCCGCCGCCCGCAGTGGAGAGATCGCCGATGCCATCGCGCGATGGAAGAAGGGGATTCGATGCTTTGATAAGGTGCTGGCCCTGAGGCCGGATCAGTCCGAGGCGAAACGATTTCGCGATGAGACGAAACGGATTCTGGAAATGGCGCCGCGACCATGACACAAAAATGGACTTGCTTGATGCGATGCACGAGGCGATGGGTGGAATTCCGACTTGTCCTGACAAGTTGGATCGCGTTGGTGCTTTCCTCTTGCGTGCAAACCCCCACGGGTCCGCGTGGGCAGGACGAGTCGACGCGCACCCATCAGGCCGATAGGCAACCGTTGCGGCCTCGCATCGTCGATTTCCAGCCCGGTATCCGAATCAACTATCGCATCCCACAGGTCGAGATCGAGGCCGAAGTCATCCTGCGTGAGGGCCAACTGGAACTCTTTGCCTACAGCAAGGCTCCCACCCCCAAAGAGCACGAAACCATCCTGCTCCTCAAATCCAGTCCGAAGTCGATCTACCTGGCACTCGGTCTCGTCGGCCTGACGCCCGGACGGCCGATGGCCTACGACTGGAAGACACAGGAAACGCGCCAACCGACCGGCGACCCGGTCGATGTTCGGGTTCGCTATGAAGACAAGGGACTCGTGACGGAGGTTTCCGCCTGCGATTGGATGCTCGATCTCGCCCGGCGGCAGCCGATGCGGCCAACCCATTGGCTCTTCACCGGGTCCCGCCGATGGGAGGATGGGCGATTCGCCGCCGACGTGGAGGGGACGACCGTGACGGTCGTCAATTTCGACACTGCCCTGCTGACTCTGCCGAGTCTGCACAGCGATTCCGACGCCGATCTCTGGCTCGCGGCCAATACCGAGGCCATCCCGCCGATCGGCACCCAAGTCACGCTCATCCTGCGACCGGCACAACCCGCGCACCGCCCACAACCGAACGTCGAATGAAGTGCTGACCCCACCAGGGCGGCGCCACACGGCTGACGCCGCTTCGCTCTGCCCTCTGGGCGGACATGGTGCTGTGCCTTCGGGCGCCCACCTACTTCAGGTGTGGTAATGCGCTAGTCCGCATAGCTCACAAGATATTTGATTCAGAGCCGAGTCTATCAGAGCTGCGACCGTAAGGGAGCCGTCATCGCCCACCATTCCAGAACGATTCCAGAACATCGGGATGATGACACGCTGCCGATTGAATGACAAATGAACAATCGCGGAGAGTCCACACCTACCGTTTCCTCACGGTCGCGGCTCTGATCAATCCTTGAGAATTGCAGACTAGCGACCAGAACGGCCCGCTCCTGGACGCCCCCCCTTCCGGAGACGACGGTCGTGCCGGCTGTCCAGTTCCTTATCCACGATTTCCTTTTGCTTGGGAGTCAGAATCGCCACAACATCGATAAACAACTTCTTCTCCAACTGCCTCGTCTCCTCCCGCGAGCGTTCCTTATTCGCCCCTCGCCTCGATTCGAGGAAACCCTTGAACAGTTCATCGATCTGCTTTCTCTGATCGGTCTGAAGGTCATCAAGCTGAAAAACCAGGGTTCTCAGGACACGCGGATTTCGACCGGAGCCCGCCTTGCGCTCCGGAGGCATGAACCGGCCCTTCCAGAGATTCTCGAATGTCTCTTTTTGTTTATCATTCAAAATGGCGGCGATGTCGTCGTGCAGGGCCTGTCGGGCTTCCTTTTGCAACTGTCGGGCAGGGGCCGTTCGCTTCCGTCGGGCCTGCGCCATATCGCGGGCCCGCTCCTGAAGTTCCCTGAGTCTTTTCTGATCCCGAGTCTGCTGGGCCTCCTGCATCTCCTCACGCAACGCCTTCCATTGTTCGATTTCTTCCTGGGATTGCCCGTGCTTTTCTTGAATCTCGACGGTTCGCTCGTGATGGGCTTCCAAGAGGGCCGCGATGACCGGCTCCTGGGCCTCGTCGAGGGTCAACCCCTGGTTCAGCCACGAGATCTCGGACTTCGGATCGCCCAGTGGACCTTGACCGGGTTTGGGCTTGCGCCGCAACTTTTGTCTTCCGCCCTTGCGGTGATCGGCGGACCTGCCAGAAACGCCTTGCCGGCCGGCCGGGGGGGGAGCCAGTCCAAAGGATAGACTCGTGGCTGTAAACAATACCAATACTGCCCAATAAAAAGACTTCATCGACATCGAGAATCTCCCTGTCATGAGAAGAGTACCTTTGTTCAAAATGTGTAACCGATCACCTTGGATGGACCCGCACAGCGAACCAAGCACCGGCGCCCTTTCGCTATTCCCGCCCATCCTGCCTAGGTGTTCAACGTCGGAATCTGGTATACTATTGCGAAGGAATGCCCGATCTCACGCAAATCGTCCGATGGGCCCTGCCCTTCGCGATTTGTCCGGCGGCTGCCTTGTTCATCGGGGCGATCCCCCTAGAATACTCCGCGTGATCCCCGATAAAAAACCTTCATAACCCCAGGTAAACATGTATTTTATCATCATCATGGCGTTTGCGTTGGTCCTGAGCGACGGATTGCCGCCAAAATCGTGCAATCTCTTCGGCGACCTGCAAAACCCCAATGGATTCGCCCTCGTCGGCACCCTCGCGGTCGTATTTGGCCAGCTCGGCCTGATTGCGGTCGCGGCCATTTTAGCACGTCGGAAGATCCTGTCCAAACTGGATGGGACTCCGAAGGGACACGATGCCGCGACCGATTCATTCGCGTTTTTTCAGCAAGTCACCCTGTTCATACTGGGAATCTCCCTCATCTTCACCCTGGTGTTCACCCCTTGGACCCTACTGATACGCGAGGGCCTGGGATTGGATGCAATCCCGCTCATCGGCGATCTGCTCCTTCTCGCACCGCTCATGGTCTCTCTCCTGATCATCTGGACACTCCTCTACCCGACGGAGATGCGGCTTCACGACGAATCCTTTTCCGAATCGGATGGGAGCCCTGCTGGGACGGTATCAAATACGGTAGCCGACCCGTCTGCACCGCCCGAGATGAATCATGCCCTTGCTGCGCTAAACGCCGCAAAAAGAGGTGGGACCGAGGCCCAGGACGGGCTCGGCTGCTACCTCGTGGACAAAATTCGGCACCAGGTGCTCTTACTCGCCGTCCCCATGAGCCTCATCGTCCTTGCCAAGCACCTCATCTACCACTACGCCGATGATATTGTCACGTTGCCGTCCGACGTGGTGACGAGGGGGCTGATCCTCAACGCCGCCCTGGGCACGGTCTCCTTCTGCGTGCTGGTTTTCGCGCCGATCATGCTCCGCTACACCTGGGCGACCGAACCGCTTCCCGATGGTCCCCTGCGCGATCGCTTCGTCGCCACCTGTGGGCGGATCGGGCTGCGCTACCGCGAGATTCTCCTGTGGCACACCCACGGGATGGCGGTCAATGCCGCCGTGATGGGATTCGTCGGCCCCCTGCGCTACATCCTCGTTTCGGATGCCCTGCTGGAAACATTGAACGAAGAGGAGATCGAGGCCGTCTTCGGCCATGAAGCCGGCCACGTCCGTCATTGGCATCTTCCGTTCTTCGGCGTCTTCGCCATCGTGTCCATGTACATCGCGGGCGGGATCATGTGGGTTATGCTTTTCATAGACAACCGGTTTGTTCACAATGGGATCGACGAGGCAACGATGCAACTCGTTGCCCTCGCCGTGCTGATGTTGATGTGGCTGTTCGGCTTCAGTTGGCTCTCGAGAAAGTTCGAGCGGCAGGCCGATCTCTACGGCGTGCGCTGCATCACGCCGGACATCAAGCAATGCACCGCGGGCTGTCCGATCCACGGTGAGGACAAGGTGCCCGGGCTGTGTTCGAGCGCGAGCCGACTGTTTGGCCGAACACTTGGAAAAATCGCCGACCTCAACGGGATCCCGCGAGAGGCGCCGAGCTGGCGGCACGGCAGCATCGAGTCTCGATGCCAACTGATCGAGAATCTCTGCTTCGATCCCCCCGCGCTGAGGGCATTCGATCGAAAGGTCACCCGCATCAAGATCGGACTCATCGCCGCCGCCCTCGCCGGCAGCGTGATTGCCGTTTGGCTATATTATGAACCTGTTATGAGAGAGTTGAAAAAAATAGGCTGGTTTTGAGTCTTGTAGGGTGGGCGTTGCCCACCAGTTGATGCCGCGCGGACGTTTTATATTTGGAACAAATGGTGGGCGGTGCCCACCCTACCCGGTCACGTCCAACTGACCGCCGAGCGAGGCTGTCCCGCCCTCCGCGCCACCGGTAGCCTGACCGTACGACGAGGCCTGCACGGCCGACGTGTTTGTGGTCGTTACCGACTGGGAAAGCTGCGACGTCTGGCTCTCAAAGTAACTGAAGCGATCCGACGAATTCTGTGACGAAGAGAGCGCCATCATCCCGACCAGACCGGCGAGCATGTCGCTTTGGTCCTTCTTGTCATCCTCCTTGTCGCCCAGCAGGAACTGGATCAGTAGCGTGACCAGCATGGCCAGCATGTCATCCTTGCCGGACTGCTCGACATTCAACGTTTGACTCGAACTGGACGCGGCAAATGTCTGGCTCGTCGTCGTCTCTGTCCGAGAAGCCGCGACGCTTTGAGATGCCCCCGCCCCGGCGGACTCGCCTCCGGTGTTCGAGGGGAGCCGGATGTTTGTTGTCCCGCCCGCGGCGGACAGCCCGCCTGATGTCGATGCAATGCTCGATGCCTGAATGTCGCTCATGATCCATCTCCCCGATCCGATTCACACCACGTCACATCCCATCACTGTGGGCTGCATGGCATCAACGGCAATCTCAGGGCCGAGGGAAATCATCGAGGGGTGATGATTGACCGCCCGATAAGACCCTCTCGGTTGTCGAATGGAATGGGTTGAAGCCCTGGGGAACTGCGAAATGCGAAGGGTTGCGGATTATAACGATTGTCTGAATCACGCGGAGACGTGGACACTATGAATCGAATTTGAATCATCGTGGCCGGGCAACATCATTGCGATCGGACGCTCGACCGCCCTCCAATCCGAGCGCAAGCGCGTGGGAACAATCCAAGCCCCACCCACCGAACCTGTATTCCAACAATTGCTTTTTTTGTTTATGTTGTTGTTGTTCTTATTTTGACTTTTCGACGTTTTGACTTTTCGACGTTTCCCCCATCTCCAGCTTGACTACGCGGCGTTTGCCGACCTGAACGATCATGCCGTCCGCCGGTCGTACGCATCCCTTCGGGTCCGTCGCCTTTTCCCGATCGACGGAGACACCGCCGCCGGCGATCAGGCGGCGACCGTCGCTAGTGGAGGAACACAGTTCCAAGTGCTTCAACAGCTTCGGCAGCCAGATCGTGCCGTCCGGCTCGAGTTGGCTCGGATCGACCGGCTTTACGGGGATATCGTCCCGCAGCCCGCCGGCGACCATCACCTCCTGCCATAACCGCTCTTCACGATCGGCCGCATCGGCGTCGTGGTATTGCGTAACAATTGCTTTCGCCAGTCGAATCTTCGCGTCGCGCGGATGTGTCTTCGAACCATCGACAAGCGTATCGATCTCCGTCGATGGTAACTCTGTCAGCAGCGTGTACCACTCCCGCATCATCTCGTCGGCGATGCTCATCGTCTTGCCGAACATCTCCTTCGGCGAATCCGTCAGGCCGATGGTATTGCCCAACGACTTGCTCATCTTCTCCTTGCCGTCCAGCCCTCGCAGGATGGGCATGATCATCACAATCTGCTTGGCCTTGCCGTATCGATCCATCAGATCGCGGCCGACGAGGTTGTTGAACGTCTGATCGGTCCCGCCGAGTTCGACGTCGGAATCGATCATGACCGAGTCGTACCCCTGCATCAGCGGGTACATCAGTTCGGTCATCACGATGTCCACTTCCTTCTTCATGCGCTCCTTGAAGTTTTCACGCTGAAGCATCTGGGCGACGGTCATATGACTGGTCAGACGCAGGATGTCCGCCAGATGCATCTTGGAAAGCCACTCGCCGTTGTAGCGAATCTCCAGCTTCTCGGGCCGGGTATCCAGCACATGCCCCGCCTGCTCGAAGTAGGTTTTGGCGTGGGACTGAATCGTCTGTTCATCGAGGATCGGCCGGGTTTTCGTCTTCCCCGAGGGATCGCCGATCCGCGCGGTGAAGTCACCGATGATCATCACGCCGATGTGGCCCATATCCTGAAACTGCCGCATCTTCCGCAAGACGACCGTGTGGCCGAGATGAATGTCCGGCGCCGTCGGGTCCAGACCCAGCTTAATGCGCAGCGGTCGGTTCGCATTTCGACTCTTCTCCAGCTTGTCGCGCAGTTCGCGATCGCTGTAGATCCCCTCGCACCCACGTGCCAGAACCCTCATTTGTTCGTCAACGGTAGAAAATGTCATGGTCTTACATATTCCATAGTTTTCTCAATCCATCTTGTGACTCATAGATCCTGGATCATATTACTACTTCCGTTTAGCGGGTGCCATGTTTACAGGGTCCGGGCGTGTCGGGTGTGAGCGTGACAGTTTGGGCATAACATGAACTGATTTCGGATTGGAGGCGACTCTGATTGTGCTGATTTCCGACGCCCTTTCAGGATTTGAAACCCGCTCGCTGGCGCTCGGGGCTCGGATCGGATGCACGATGTGATTGATATCACGGTTCACGTTCGCTGCTTCGCTCGATGGGTTCGCACCGGTTGGAAAACGGTGCCACAGAAGAAACAGTGGTTCGCATCTACGCCCGACCGGATCATTTTGACTTTTTGTTGTTTTGACTTTTTGACTTTTCGGCGCTGCGGCGTTTTCCCTTCTTCGTGGTTGAATAACCGAATGTCACCTTGCCCGATCCGGTCACGACGACGCGCGCCGTGTGCAGCCGATCGAAATCCCATCCTCGCGCGGCCTCGGTCAACAGGACGTTCATATCCCGATCGATCTTTCCCTTGAAGATCGTCTTCTTCTTCTTGCGGATCTTCACCGACTTGTCCAGATTCAGCAGTTCATCGCTCAGCAGCAACACCACCCGTCGGGCCCGGCGCGAATCCATCGTGATTGTCTGCCCCTTGCGTCGCACCTCGACCCGACCCAGTTTCGGCACGAGGTAGCGCCGTTGGGCCGAGGCCGCGCTTTCGCCCTTTCGCTGGGGAATCTTCAACCGACCATTCTGCAGGGGCTGACCCTTCATGCCCTCCGCCTCGACCCAATAAGCAGCACTCTGCTGTGGCAGTCGAAAGACCTGTCTCACGCGCTTCGGAGTCCGAACGCGACGGCGATCCAGCAATTCAAACAACGCCTTCTGGGGCGGCGCGACATCCCGATGACCCGCTCCGGCGATCTCCACCGGTTCAAACGCCTTGAAATTCAGCGCCCGGATCACCGCTGCCATCGTCTTTGCCCGGCCGGCGATGCCGCCGGTGGGCGAGGATTGGCCCTTACCGTTCAGTGTGTCGTTTGCCCCCCAGCAGAACAGGATCGCCGTGTTCCGGCAATTGGCGAGCACTTCCTCGTAGAGAACCGTCCGACCGACGATCTGCAGCGTGTTCGACAGCGGCACCACCCCGGCGAAGCAGTCGGCGTGCATCACGGCGGTTGTCCACACGTTGCTTCCACCGAGGGAGTAGCCCATCAGATAGACGCGATCGCTGTCGACGTGAAACCGCCGCCGCAGGGTGTTGAGCAGGAAACGCGGCTGGCCGACGGACTCGCTCGGGCTGGTGAACCCCAGCCCGCGAACGCCGGAGGGGCGGGCGTCGCCTTCCAGGTATTCGCAGCCGATCCAGTTCGGCGAGGCGATCAGGAATTCATCGACCCGATCGCCGAGCATGCGTTTTGTAAAGTTGAGCATCCAGTCCGGGTTTCCGCCGGCGGTATGAAAGGTCAGAATCAGCGGCCAATGTTTTGACGGATCGTATTCTTCAGGAACGTGAAGCCAGACGCGCTTCTTCGCGGATTCGTCGTCTCCCATTTGCAGCGTGATTTCATAATCGCCGGTGCGTTGATCATCCCAAAGTTGCAGGCCCCGAATGGCGTCGGCGAGCGATTCGACAGTCAGATCCTCCGTGGCGAGGATCTTTTTGCGAAGGCGCGACTGGGTTCCCTCATCTTCCGCGAGGAAATAATCGCGCAACAGCGGTTTCCATTCGGGTTCCCCCGTGCCCGGAAACAACGATACCAGAATCGTGAAGAAAACCGTGGACATCATGCGATCACCTTCGGAGGGAGCGTGAAAACGAGTAAGAGTACGTCCAAAAAGTTTTGGGGTGCTATGGAATCTGTTGTCCGAAGATCGGTGGGATTTCGATCAACAAAAACAAAAACAACAACAAAAACAACAAAAACAACAACTACGCACCGGCGGGACGCCGATGCTCCCCGGGGGGTCTTAGGACGCACACCAAGCTCGTCAGGTCACTCTGCCGAAGCGGCGTTCACGACCGGCATAGTCGTGCAGGGCTTTGGAAAGTTCTTCCTCGTGGAAGTCCGGCCAATAGGCGTCGGTCACGTACAGCTCGGCATAGCTGATCTGCCAGAGCAGGAAGTTGCTCACCCGCATCTCGCCCGCCGTACGAATCAACAGATCGGGATCGGGGATGCCCTTGGTGTAGAGTGCGTCGCTGACCGTCTGCTCGTCGATCCGGGCCGGATCGAGTTCACCCGCGGCCGCCCGGCGCGCGAGCGAACGGACGGCATCGACCAGCTCCGCGCGGCTGCCGTAGTTCAGGGCCAGGCACAACCGCATGCCCCGATTATCCGCCGACAGCGAAACCGTCTCATCCAGTTCGCGAAGCACCTCGTCCGGAAGACCGGCCCGCCGTCCGACCTGAACGAGACGCACGCCGTTTTGCATGATCTCGTCCCGCTCCATGATGAGGTACTTCACATACAGCTTCATCAGGTGCTTGACTTCGTCGAGCGGGCGGCTCCAGTTTTCGATGCTGAAACTGTACAGCGTCAGACATTCGATGCCCAGCCGGGCACAGTAGGTCACGATCTCCCGGACATTCGCCGCACCGACTTCATGGCCTTTGACGCGTTCGAGACTACGCTCGTTCGCCCAGCGGCCGTTGCCATCCATGATGATGGCGATGTGTCGGGGCATGCGCTCCCGGGCGATCCCCAATGCAACTTCCGGATCCAGTGATTCAAGTGTGGGCATGGCTGCTTTCAAACCAGGCTTGCCTGCGTTTCCATTCCGGGCTGTCGGTCGATCGTCGCTTCGCGGTCGGCCCCCACGCTTACCAGCGTGATCGGGACGCCCAGGAGTACTTCGATCCGATTGAGATAACATCGTGCCGCCTCGGGCAGTTGATCGTAACACGTCACGTCCCCGATCTCACCCGGCCAGCCTCTCAGCGTTTCATAGACCGGCTCGACGGCACTGAGGACCGCGGCATCCGACGGGAACGAACGCAACAAGGCTCCGCCGCTGCGATAATCCGTACAGATGCGCACCTCGTCCAGCGAACCCAGGGTATCCAGGTGCATGACGACAAGCTGAGTGATTCCCGACAAGGAGACGGCGTACCGGGCCGCGAAGGCGTCGAACCAGCCGCACCGCCGCGGCCGGCCGGTCGTGGTCCCGTATTCATGGCCGCGCTGGCGGATGGCGTCTCCGGTGGCGTCTGCCAGTTCAGTCGGAAAGGGACCGGAGCCGACACGGGTCGTGTAGGCCTTGATCACACCGATATGATTTCGTATGGCGGACGGCGAGATGCCCACGCTCGCCGCGATGCCGCCCGAGATACACGAGCTGCTGGTCACATAGGGGAACGTGCCGTGGTTCAAATCCAGCAGGCTGCCTTGCGCCCCCTCGAACAACAGCCGATCCCCTCGATCCATGGCATCGTGAATCACCGGCGTCGTATCCGTGATATGCGGACGAAGTCGTTCGGCGAATTGGAGCATGTCTTCCGCAATAGCCCCGGCGTCGAGCGGGTCGCGATCCTCGTAAAGCGCGGAGAAGAGCGTGTTCCGATCCGCGACCACCTCGGCCAGCCTTCGCCGAAAGGATTCAGGTTGATTCAGATCCCCCACGCGAAACGCACTCGTCCGCAGCATCTTGTCCGCCTGACACGGGCCGATTCCCTTTGAGGTCGTTCCGATCCGCCGATCCGCCGTGAGCCGGTTCTCAGAAAGCCGATCCTGTTTCTTGTGGTAGGGCATCACGAGATGGGCGCGATCCGAGATCAGCAGGTTCTCGCCGACTTCGATATTCCGCGCCCGCAGACCCTCGATCTCCGCCGACAGGATCTCCAGGTCCAGGGCCACACCGGGTCCGATGATATTCTGCACATCGGACCGAAGAATCCCGCTCGGGATCAGGTGTAACGCAAACCGCTCATCGCCGATCCGAACCGTATGACCCGCATTCGCCCCCCCGGCGTAGCGAACCACGCCATCGAAATGCTCGGTCAGCAGATCGACTACCTTCCCCTTGCCCTCGTCCCCCCATTGGAGACCGTTGACGCTGGTATGTCCGAGTGATGGATAATCCATAATCGCATGGTCCCCGGTGCGGCCCGAGGCAGGGTCTCTCGCGGCTCGCATCCCCCCCCTCGCGTGTACAGACATACTTATACCGGGCCTGAGGCGACCTGAAAAGCACCGTGTGGAGAGTGTCCGCCGCCGCTTGGGTGGGTATAATCGCATAGCTAGAAAATGAAGGTGGGGAGCATCGGCGTCCCGCCGGTACGAATGGGCGAAGGGCCCCCTTGCCACCTGATGATGGCTCGACCCGCGGGCCGGAAAACCCCTGTATTGCATATGGAGCGCGAACCCACGTGATCGGTGAATTTGACCTCGATGAACAACTCAACAGCCTCGTAGGCCGGATCGTCGACAGCTATGTCGCCGAGTCCAAAACCCGCCACATCGGTCGCGGCTACATGCCGAGCCGGCAGGAGGTGATCCGCATCATCGATCTCCTCTTCGAGATCTCTTATCCCGGCTATTTCGGCCGGCAGCAGCTCTCCGCCAAAAATGTGCGCTACCATGTCGGCGAGATGCTCCCCAAGCTTGCCCAGGCGGTCTATATGCAATCCTTCCTTGCCCTCTGCCACAACAATGAGACCCAGGGCAAGTACGATCCCAACGGCCCCGCAGATCAGTCTCGCCCCCTCGACAGCAGCGCGAGAGAACTGACCACACAATTTCTAGAAGGGATTCCCGCTGTCCGCGAGATTCTTGCCCTCGACGTTGAGGCCGCCTTTGACGGCGATCCCGCCTCGGCCAACACCGACGAGGTCATCTTCGCCTATCCCGGCCTCATCGCCGTGACGGTCTATCGCTACGCTCACGAGTTGCACCGGATGGAAGTCCCGCTCATACCCCGGGCGATGAGCGAGTGGGCACACCTTCGCACCGGCATCGACATCCATCCCGGCGCTCAAATCGGAAAAAGCTTTTTCATTGATCACGGAACCGGCGTGGTCATCGGCGAGACGACGGAGATCGGGAACAACGTGAAGGTCTATCAGAGCGTGACCCTCGGCGCGCTGAGTTTTCTGAAGGACGAACGTGGGCGCATGGTTCGAGGCTACAAGCGCCACCCCACGGTGCGGGACAACGTGACTATCTATGCCAACGCCACGATCCTCGGCGGCGACACCGTTCTCGGCGAGGGCAGCACAATCGGCGGCTCCACCTTTGTGACATCGAGTGTTCCTGCCGGCTGTACCGTGATCAGCACGCCGCCCGAGTTGAAGGTTCGCCCTCCCAAGCAACCCCAATCCGGCCCCGCCCATGACTTCACAATCTGATTGTGTACACTATCAGATGAATAATGCATCCGCGAGTTTCTCGGGGTGCCACCGGCAAGTTTCGCTTGCCGGTGCTCGGCCGGGTGTCGCTGATTCAATCACGCGGATGAGTAGAAATCGATCCCCTTGTTCGATGAGTACAACCGCCGATATACACTGTATGGATCTCAAGGACATGCGTATGAACCGTCTCCGTGGAATCGTCACTTTGGCCCTCATCATCCCCTTCACCGTTTTGGGCTGCATGACACCGGAAGAATGGCACCGCTTCTGGAACAAGGATGGGCAACCCAGCGCCAAGCCCAGGCCCGTCTCCTCCAGCCCCGCCATTCGCGACACGATCGCGCCGCTGGTCACACTTCAGGGAATGCGCATCAATCGGGTTCGCGGGTTCGGTCTTGTTGTGGATCTCATCGATACCGGCGGAAGCGACGGGCCCGAGATCGTCAAGAACTATCTGATGAAGGAGATCCGGCGCAAGCAGGAGATCGGTCAGTCCGGCCCTGGGCCCCTGGAGATGGTCAACAGCCGCGACACGGCCATGGTCGAGATCGTGGGTGATATCCCCGCCGGCGCATACAAAGGGGAACGATTCGACGTCCGTCTGGCGGCGTTGGGCAGCGAGACCACCTCGCTCGTCGGCGGACGACTCTTTCTGGGAGAACTCAAGGTCTACGCCGACACACCCAGCGGCGTCCTCGGCGGAAAGACCCTCGCCACCGCGATGGGCCCCGTTTTCGTCAGCCCCTTCAACAAACACGGCGAGCCCACCGACACCGTCAATCTCAAGAAGGGTGCGATGGTGCTCGGCGGCGGCATCGTTCAGGAACCTCGCGAGATCCGTCTCGTGCTCAACGATCCCAGCTTCAGCAACGCACGACGGATGGAACAGCAAATCAACAGCCGCTATGCGACCGACAAAAAGGTCGCCCTGGCCGCGCGGGCCAGCCACCTGGCGCTGACGATTCCGCCGGAGTATCGCGATCGAAAATGGTTCTTTCTCGAACGCGTGCTCCACACGCCGATGAATCCCTATCCCAAGTTTATCAACCAGCGCACGCGGGATCTGATCCAGGAATTCGACGAGCCCGATGTGGACTACAACGGCCTCGGACTGACGCTCGAGGCTATCGGCAAGAACGTGTTGCCCCGATTGAAGAAGCTCTACACCCACGAATCGACCGAAATCTCCTATTACGCCGCCCGCACGGGCCTGCGACTGGAGGATCGTGATGGGCTCGACATCGTGGCCGAACAGGCGCGGGATCCGAAAAGCCCCTTCCGGCGCGAGGCGATCGCGGAGCTGGGCTGGGCGGTCAAGATGTATGCCGCGGGGGAGCACCTGCGAAAGATTCTCGACGATCCCGACGACGAGATCCGCATCGTCGCCTACCAGGCCCTGCGCCGCCGCAACCATCCGGTCATCGAAACCAAGGTGCTCGATAAAGACAATGCCATCCTCGACATCATCGATAGCCGGGGGAGTTATCTCATCTATGTCCAACGCGCGCGGACCCCCCGCATCGCCCTGTTTGGAAAGACGATGCGCACCAAGCCCCCGGCCATGTTTCCCGCCGATCGAATCGATAATCGCCGCCTCATCACACAGATCAGCGCCCAGGCCGATGACAAACACCTCACCCTCATCTACTGGAACAAACGCAACCGGAAGATGTCTCCCAATCTGGAGGCGCCGATGAACGTGGCGAAACTCATCACGTATCTTGGCGATTCGCCGGACAAAACGGAGGATGGAACCCTGACGGGATTTGCCGTGCCCTATTCCGAGATCATCGACATCCTCTCCGCCTTCTGCGAAACCCGAACGATCCTCGCGAAGTTCATCGTCGAACCCCTCGAAGACGCCCGTGACGGAACCTCCAACGAACGAGATGAGACGGAATTTTGAGTAAC
>CAYXGR010000020.1:0-2212 GCA_964464525.1 uncultured Planctomycetaceae bacterium | reverse complement strand
CGAGTAACGAGTAACGAGTTGCGAGTTGCGAGTTGCGAGTTGCGGCCGGGTGGCATGCCCAAGCCTCAAGGCGCGGGCATGGAGTGCGTAGGGTGGGCATTGCCCACCCATTGATGCTGACCCATCTGTTGATCTGGGACGATTGGCAAATCCCATCCACCCACAATTACTTCCCTGAAACCGGCACGCGGTTGTGCACCACGCAGAACCGATTGGCCACAAACGCGCCGTCGCAGAGGGTGGCATTGCCGGCCGGGTTCGCGCCCGAGACGTGAAAATCGCTGAACGCCGCCGACTGATTCACGAAAATCTGACCCGTCAGATTGCAGGACAGCGGAACGCCCGCCTCGGCCGTGGCCGTCATCGCCGACTCCAGGACCGCCGGATCGGTCGAATAGATCCCGCAGGTGATGGCTCCGTGTTTCTGCGCCGCCTCCGACGCAAGACGGATGCTCTGATCGGTATCCTGTGTCGCGATAAAATAGACAATCGGTCCGAATCGCTCCTGCATGTAAAGGTCTCGCTGTCCGCCGTCCGTCTTCAGGATGATCGGAGACCGCATCCGCGCCTCGGGAAAGACCGGATGTTTCAGCCGATCCGATTCTCGAAGCACCTCGCCGCCCTCACTCGCCGCCTTGTCGATGCGCTCCTCCGTAAACTCGTTCTGAATGCAGCCCAGAATCTCGGCCGCCCGGGCCGGATCGCCCAGCAGGCCGTCCACCGACTTGATGATCGCCCGCGCGACGTCATCGAACGGTATTCGCTCGCCACCTGCTTGAATGCCATCCTTCGGGATCAACAGATTCTGCGGCGTCGTGCACATCTGCCCCGAATACAGGCTGATCGTAAACGCGATGTTCGCCGCCACCGGCTTGAGATCCTCCACGCTGTCGAGAATGAACGAATTCACTCCCGCCTTCTCGGTGAAGACCACCGCCTGAGTCGCGTGCTTCTCGATCCAGTCGCCGAATCCCGAACCGCCGGTGTAGTCGATGATCCGCACCTCGGGCCGGATCACCAGATCCTTCGTGTTCGGGGCGCCCTTGCCGCTTGTGACCAGTGTCATCAGGTTCGCGTCGAATCCGTTTTCCCGAAGCACCTCTCGCGCTACTTCGACCGTGATCGCCAGCGGCAGGATCGTCCCGTGATGAGGCTTGACCACCACGGCGTTCCCGGTCACCAGGCTAGCAAATAGACCAGGGTATGTATTCCATGTTGGAAACGTCGAGCAGCCGATGACCGCCGCTATGCCGCGTGGCATGATTCGGAATTGTTTCTCCAGGGTGATGAACGCCTCCTTGCCGACGCGTTTCTTCCAGATCGCCCGCTCCGGCGTCCGCGACATCTCCTCGTAGGCATACGCGATCGCCTCCAGCCCACGATCCTGCGCATGCGGACCGCCCGCCTGAAACGACATCATGAATCCCTGACCGGTCGTGTGCATGACCGCGTTGGCCATCTCGAAGCTGCGCCGGTTCAGCCGAGTCAGGATCTCCAGGCAGACGCCGGTTCGCGCCTCGATGCCCGCATCGCGCCAGGCCGGAATCGCCTCCCGCGCGGCGGGCAGGAGCGCGTCCAGATCCACCGCCGGATAGGTGATCCCCAGGCTGATCCCATAGGGGGACGATTCGTCGCCGACGTGGCCGATTGTGCCTGGCTGATCGATCTCGAACGGTGCGTTCAGCCGCGCCTTGAAGGCGGCCTCGCCGTCGGCCTTGGCCGTCTCGCCATAAATCTTCCCGCTGGGCATCTCGGGATAGGCGCTCCAATAGGTTCGTTCTCGGATCGCCTTACGGGCGCCGTCCAATGTTTCCTGATGACGTTCAAGTAGCGGATGGCTCACGATCTTTCAGACTCCTGCTTCGGGGTTGACCAGGGGAGGATCGAAAAGGGAAGCACCGCCGGCCAATCCGGCGAACTGGATTCCCGATTCGATGGGGATCATAACCGATACCCCCGGCGAACAGTAACGGCACGGGTGCCCAGCCCCCTCTGAGGATGGGGCACCCCGGTGCATCAGGATGATGGCGTTTTTGGTGTTCGAGAGGGAATCCCTGGCGGCGGATTTGTGGTTGTTGATTATGATTTTTTTCCTTTCCATGGGGTTTTTGGGGGTGTCGCTTGCTCCGAAGTCGTTATTGGTAAGGGAGTTAGTGTGGCAAGGTCCGTTTTTAACGCGGTGGGAATAAGTGGGAAAAAGTGAGAATAAGTG
>CAYXGR010000019.1:9560-19417 GCA_964464525.1 uncultured Planctomycetaceae bacterium | reverse complement strand
GCTACAAGTTGCACTATGTGGAGGCCAAGGTGGAGAAAAGTAGCGGTGCGCGGGGCGATATGATCGTCGAGCTGAACGACGAGATCAAAAAAGATCTGCGATTCATCAAGCAATTATCACTTGGCTCGGACTATCCGTTTTTCAGTGCCCGAGTGATGCAAGAGAATCCACCGGATGTCGGTCCGCACGAGTGGGATCTTCGTAATGCTTCTGGCGTCTATACGCTGAATGTGGGCGTCACCTACAGCACGCGAACGATGAAAAAATACAAGCAGGCCGCGATTGAGTGGGTCCGGGACTTGCGAAATCGAGGATACGAGGCCTACTACTATCATGATCCCGACAAGCCGCAGACTTCAATCTGTGTGGGAAGTTTTGGAGAGGATGCTGTTCGAATCCAAAGATGGGTCGATCCCAATGGCGAGGCGAGGGTGCGGAGAACTTACACGCCGGATGTAGTATCCTTGCAACAAAAAGAGGAATTTCGATTCAATCTCGAAAACGGGGCCAAGGTTTTTCGAAGCAGCCGCGATCCGAAGACCGGTGCCATGGCACGGATGCCCAACAAGTCATTTCTTGTGAAGATTCCGAACAATGACGAGGCATCGGATTGACGATGCCGGTCTCTCGCACGATCGACATTCTGATAGCGACGGGTAATCCCGGAAAGGCCCGCGAGATCGAGGCCGTTCTGTCCGAATCGAAGACCGCCGAACTTTCATATTCCGTCCGCTGGCAAACCCTCCGGGATCTACCCGATGCGATTCCCGAACCCCGGGAAGATCGAGATACCTTCGCGGAAAATGCCGCACTGAAGGCGCAGTATTACGCGCGGGCGAGCGGGCTGTGGACGTTGGCGGATGACTCCGGGTTGGAGGTGGATGCCCTCTCGGGCGCGCCGGGCGTTCGATCGGCGCGGTATGCCGATCTACCCGATGACGCGCCACGTGATCGGCGTGATGCCGCAAACAATCGGAAGCTGATCGCGGCACTGAAAAATTTTCCGCCGGACAATCGTACCGCGCGGTTTCGTTGTGCGTTGGTATTGGCGGAGGGCGATCGGATACTGGCAGCGACGGAGGGTGCGATCGAGGGGCGGATCATCGACGCGGCGCGCGGGTCGGGCGGCTTCGGCTACGACCCGCACTTCTTCGTGACTGAACTGGGCCAAACGACGGCGGAATTGACGCCTGAACACAAGAATCGTATCAGCCATCGTGGCCGGGCACTTCGGCAGATGCAGGCTGCTCTTCGCGACTTGTTTGGCTCTGAGTAGTATCGCCCTTTCAGGGCTGAGCGTTTTTGATGGTGATGACCCAGGGCGTCGCTTTGCTTTGCCCTGGGCTGACATGTTTTCAAGCCCCTTCGGGGCAAAATAGAATGTGTGCGATTCCTTGAGGGCAAGATGGACGTGCGTGATTTTGGTTTGCACCTGTGTGATAAACCGGAAGCACGAGGCGGACAACAACAACAGAAACAACAACAGAAACAGCATCAACAACAAAAAACAAGGCCCGCGTGAGGAGGATTGGCGTTCGCATGCTTACCCGTCACGATAAGGCTGTGCCGTGTAAGCATGGCACCCGGGCCTGACAGAGCCGCGACCGTGAGGGAGCGGTCATCGCGGTCGAACGCAGACCGCTTCCTCACGGGTGCGGATCTGAACAAAGTACCACTTTTCAGGCACCCTCTGAGAGATGAAAGCAGGGGGCCCCGTCGATACAATAGTTGCATGGACCCTGCGGCCGACGAAAAGCGTATTGAGGGCCTTCGCGAGCTGATCTCGCGGTTTCCGAAGACACCCGGCGTCTATCTGATGAAGGATGGCAAGGGCCGCGTGCTCTACGTGGGCAAGGCGAAGGATCTGCGTTCGCGGGTGGCGTCCTACTTTCAGGAATCGGCCGACTTGTTGCGGACGCGCGGGCCGGATATTGCCAACATGGCCGCCCGGGTGCGGGATATCGATTTTCTCGAATGCGACTCTGAGGTCGATGCCCTGCTCCAGGAAAATCGGCTGATCAAGGACATCCAGCCGCCGCACAACGAGCGGCTCAAGGACGACAAGACCTTTCCCTACCTGGAGATCACGACAGGCGACGATTTCCCCGGTGTCTTCGTGACCCGCAAACCCCGGCTCAAGGGCAGCAAGCTCTACGGCCCCTTTGTCTCCGTCTCCGCCCTGCGCGACGCGGTCAACGCCCTCCAGAAGGTTTTTAAGTATCGCACCTGCGAACTGGAGATCCTCGAGGACGACGACCGACGGCGATTCTTCCGCCCCTGCCTGCTCTACGCGATCAACCAGTGTACCGCCCCCTGTGCCGATCGGATCAGCAAGGAGGACTATCGGCGCGACATCGACCGGTTCAAACGATTTATGGTTTCGAAACAATCCGTTGTATTGCGGGAAATGCAGAAGGAAATGCAGGCCTGCTCGGAAGCGCGGAACTTCGAGGAGGCGGGCCGCATCCGCGACCGGATCAAGGCAATCCAGAAGCTCAAACTCTCCGGCGATGTTTCAGAGGACTTGCAGCCGGAAGTCTTCTACGTTGATCCGGCCCGGGGCTTGGAGCGGCTTGCGAAGATTCTGGAGTTGGAACAGATTCCGCGGATCGTCGAGGGGATCGACATCGCCAACCTGCAGGGGGAGGAGTCCGTCGGCTCGCTGGTTTGCTTTATCGACGGCAAGCCGTTCAAGGGATCCTACAAGCGGTTTCGTATCAAGACCGTCGCGGGGCAGGACGACTACGCCATGATTCGTGAGGTGGTCCGTCGGCGGTATGCGCGTGCGGCCGAGGGGGAGGAACTCTACCCGGACGTGATCCTGATAGACGGCGGTCTCGGACAACTGCATGCGGCCTTGGAGGCCTGTTCGGACATGTTCGTCAAGCCGCCGATGGTTGTCTCGCTGGCCAAGCGCGAGGAGGAACTCTACAGCCAGGTGCGGCAGCGGCCGATCAGGCTGCCGCGTAACGATCCGGCCCTTCGGTTGTTGCAACAGGTTCGTGATGAGTCGCATCGGTTTGCCCAGCACTATCACCACATCCTCCGCAGTAAGCGACAATTCGACGAGGACATTCAGGCCGGGCGGCGGCCGCCGAGGCGGAAGAAAAAGAGTAAGGGGAAACGCAGGCAGTCGACTGCTGCGACCGAACCCCCGGAGTTTGAGCCGCATCCACCGGACGAGGTGCAGGAACACCCGCCGATTGATTAGTATGCATTTCTCACCGACTGAACAGAGCCGCGACCCATCAGAGCCGCGACCGTGAGGGAGCGGTGGGGTAACGACTAACAGCAATCGTTCAGTCGTCATTCCATCGACAGAACGTCATGATCCTCGTGTTCTGGAATCGTTTTGGGAGGACGTGCGCTGACCGCTCCCTCACGGTCGCGGCTCTGATAGAAGCGGCATCGCATCAAATGACTGGTGAGAAATGCCGGTTAGGATCGTTCAAACGCCGATTCCCTCCCTGGTGTGCCACTGCTTCAAGCAGTGAGAAGCGAGCGGGTTTCGAGTCTGATGAGTGAGTAGGCTGGATCATCTGACCCATCTGCTGATCCGCCAATCGGGTGACCAGCTGTTCGTGTCTCACTGCTTGAAGCAGTGGCACACATACCGCTAACATGCCCGGCCATGTGTACCCTTCTTCTTGCCGATGCCGCAGCCACACAGGCCGCCGATGCACAGGAAACTGCCGATGCTCTGATCCAATCTTCCGCGGGGCTTCTGGCCGTGTTACTGACCGTGCTGGCGCTGATCTTCTGGGCACAGACTCGGCCGGTGCTCGGGAAGATTTTCAAGATCATCCCCGCGCTGGTCTTCTGCTACTTCGTCCCGACGTTGCTCACTTCGCTGGGGATCATTCCGGCCGAGTCGCCTATGTATACATGGGTCAAGCAGTTCGTCCTGCCCGCGAGCCTGGTGCTGCTGACACTCTCTCTGGACGTCAAGGGCATCCTCGGGCTGGGACCGAAGGCGGTAATCATGCTGCTGACGGGGACGGCGGGGATCGTGCTGGGCGGACCCCTCGCCTTGTATCTTTGGAAGGGTGCGCTGCCCGCGGATGCCTGGCGAGAGATGGCCTATCTCGCCGGGAGTTGGATCGGCGGTGGAGCGAACGCCCTGGCGCTTCATCACAATTTCATGGGCAGCGCTGCCGCCCCTGCGCCCGCCCCCGCGCCGATCATCATCATCGTCGATGTCGCGGTCGCCAATACCTGGATGGGTATTCTGCTCTACTGGGCGGCGCGGCAGGAGCGGGTTGATCGTTGGTTCGGCGGGGACACGTCGGCGATTCGGGCGCTTGAGAGAAAGATGCACGATTACCAGGCCCGCGTCGCCCGGATCGCCTCGCTGACGGACTGGCTGATCATCCTTGCCCTTGGTTTTGGCGTGGCCTGGCTGTCCCACCTCGGCGGCGGCTGGCTGGCCGAGCGGCAACCGGCGTTTCTGGATGAGATTCTCAAGGCCTTCGCCTGGACCGTGATCATGGCCACGACGGTGGGGATGGTGCTCTCGTTTACAAAGGCTCGATCACTGGAAGGCGCAGGCGCCTCCCGGGTCGGCAGCGTGATGATTTACCTGCTGGTGGCGTCGATCGGGGCGCAGGCCGATTTCAGCAAACTCGCCGAGGGGGGGGCCTATCTCGGGATGGGGGCGACCTGGATATTATTTCACATATGTCTGCTTTTGATCGTCGGCCGGCTGATCCGGGCGCCGTTCTTCTTTATTGCTGTCGGATCACAGGCCAATATCGGTGGGGCGGCCTCGGCGCCGGTCGTGGCCGGGGCGTTCAATCCGGTGCTCGCGCCGGTCGGTGTGCTCCTGGCGATCGCGGGCTATGTGCTCGGAACCTACGCGGGTATCGCCTGCATCACGATCTGCAAGCTCGTGGTTGGGGCGGGATAGCTCGTTATTCGTTGATCGCGCTGCCGGGCGGGCCCATGGAAGGTGCGGATGGATCGCGAAGGGCGACGGGCGGGGCGAGTAACTCGGCGATGAGGAACGATCCTCGCAGTGAAGCGGGATGCGATGTGAGCAGTCCGCGTATAAGGCTTCGATTCGGCTGCACTATCCCGGTTTCATCCGCCGAAGGGTCTGAAACGCGAACATGCGATGCTCGTGGGGAGGACTTCTTATTGATCTGCTTCGGCTTGGTCGCCGATCGGGATTTTTTTCTGGATCGTCGGGCGATCCGCAATTCGGGAACGGGGATCGGCGTCGCCTGGTGACGGGACTGCTTATTGTTTGGGAGCGGCGGTGGCGGCGCAAAGGATTGCGCGGGCAGGGCCTTCGGCAGCGGTGCGGACTCATGCATGCCGAGTAGATCGCCCAGATCGATCTCGACGATCTCCTCGTCGTGGACCGACCGATCATCCGGGGCTTCGTCCTTCTTTTTGCCGAACAGCTTGCCGAGCAGGCTGACGGCGGCGACGGCGATCAGGATGACCAACGAAAACCAGTCGGAGGCCGCCAGAATAAAATCAGGCATCTGATTCACGTGTGTCTCCCTGAGTCGACGTACTGCTTCTGAGTCAACTTCATTGGCTTGTTCCAAACTGGGGACGCCGAATTTCAATCTCACGGCGCTCCAGCGTTCAGCATGCTTACCCGTCACGATGAGGCCGTGACGTGTAAGCATGGCACCCGGGGCCGACCGCTCCCTCATGGCTGCGGCTCTGATAGTCGCGGCTCTGAAGTTACGCCTTCGGGGGATTCCCCTGCGACCCCTCACTGTCCTCGCCGTCCTTGCCGATGGCGTCGCGCATGGTGGTGTCGGACTGGATGTTCCGCATGCGGTAGTAGTCCATAATGCCCATGTTGCCTGCCCGGAATGCGTCGGCCATGGCCATGGGCACCTCGGACTCGGCGAGGACGAGCTTGGCGCGGTTTTCCATGACGGCAGCCTTCATCTCCGCTTCCTGGGCGACGGCCATCGCTCGCCTCCCCTCGGCCTCGGCCTGACGCTGCTGTTTGTCGGCCAGGGCGCGCTCGGTGTCGAGGTGAGCACCGACGTTTGCCTTGTCGGTCACACCCGCGACGCTCACATCGGCGATATCGACGGATACGATCTCGAAGGCCGTCGCGGCGTCGAGGCCCTGATCGAGTACGCGGCGGGAGATCGAGTCCGGATTCTCCAGCACATCCTTGTAGGAGTGGGACGAGCCGATGGCGCTGACGATCCCCTGCCCCACTCGGGCGATGATGGTCTCTTCGGTCGCTCCGCCGACGAGGCGATCAAGACAGGTGCGAATCGTGACGCGAGCCTTGATCAGCAGGCGGATGCCGTCCTTGGCCACGGCGTCGAGCCGGGCATCGGGACCGAGCGAACCCAGGGGACAGTCGATCACCTTGGGATTGACGGAGGTGTGGATGGCCTCGAGGATATCACGGCCGGCGAGGTCGATGGCCCGGGCGGCGTCGAAGTCGAGGTGGATCTTGGCTCGCGTGGACTCGACCATGGCCGTCACGACGCGGTGGATATCGCCGCCGGCGAACAGGTGACTCTGCAACTGGTCAATGTCCATCGGAATATTCGCCTTGTGGGCGGTGATCAGGCCGGTGACGCAGGTTCGAACGTCTTCCGGATTCTGGCGGACCAGATAGATGGATTCGAGGGACTGTGTGCCCAGTTCGGTGATGCCGGCCTGAACAGCGGAGATGCGCATGTCGACAATGAGGGTCATGTTGACACGCCGGAGGAACATGCCCAGCAGCGTCGAGAAGCCAACCGGGGCCCCGCTGAACCGGGATCGAATCCACAAGCGCCCGAAGGCCAGGAGGATCACCACCACAAAGATGGCCAGCAGAAAGAAGATGGCCATTACGCCGAACGTCAGAAGCTCGCCGATTTCAGCGGCTGCAAGCAGGAAGGTGTTCATAATCGCCTCGTTATCCACTAAACGTCAAAACGTCGAATAGTCAAAACGTCAAAATAACAACAAAAACAAAAGCAACAACGATGTCCAGGTGCGTTTTGTTGCATTTCATATTGTGGGTCTCATTGTTCCCGCTCGCTTGCGCTCGGGGCTCGGATTGTTCCAGCCATGCGCCACTCCCGATACGTCGGGTGTCAACAGATGGGTCAAACGACCCATCCTACGGTGAACTTACGCGTCGATCGACTCCACCACCACACGATTGCCCTCGACCCATGTCACTTTGATACGCTCGTTCACTTTGATCGTCTCGCCGTTGCTGACGACGCTGATCCGGCGACCTTCGATCTCCGCCGTTCCGCTTGGGCGCAATTCCGTGACGACGATGCCCGTCTTGCCTTGCAGATCGTCATACCGGCCTGGATTCGGCAGCGGTGCGGAGGGTGTCGCCGCCGATTGACTTTCGGTTGCGCCGGGTGGACTGAGGATCAGTCCCTGGCCGAATCGTGTCTTCGGCAGAAACTTGAACGCCATGGCGACCGCCACGGGAACGCAGATCACCTCGATACCCGCCATGACCGCGGCGGTCGTGCCGCTGATCTGCCAGGCCGAGGCGAGGCTGCCGCCCAGGCACAACAGAGAAATGATGCCCAGGAGTCCGCCCGAAGGGATCATTACCTCAATCACCACGAACAACAGGCCCACGGCGAATAGAACCAGTGACCAGATCAGATAGGGTTCCATATTGAAAGTTCCAGGCGTCTGCTATGAATACGCCCTATTCGTCACGCGACATCGCGGTTTTCGTTGTCCGACAACCGGTGAGACGTCGAAGTTTCCCAGCCGAAACCAAAGAAGAAACAACCGGCGGGACGCCGATGTTCCCCTATACGATCTTTCGGACCACCACGTGGTTGCCGGAGACCTCTATCACTTCCACCGAGCATGCCTCATCCATCATCTGCCCTCGAGTGATGACATCCACCCGCCGACCATTGATCATCGCCTTGCCCGCCGGGCGCAGCGGGGTGGCCGTCTTGCCCACGTCGCCGAGGCGGACGATTTGTTCCGTGGCCGTCGCCGGCGTGTCTGGTCGAAAGTCGCTCGACGAGGCCACACTGGATGCCACGCCGGATGTCGCCCACCGGCCTGGCGATCCGAGGAACAATCCGCGGGCGCCCGGCATGTGCGGCAGGAATCGATTCAACAGCCAGACGCCGCCTAACGCCAGGACCATGCCGCCAAAAATGACCTGTAGACCCGTTTTCAGGCCGAGCCAGCTTCCCGGCATGCGGGGGATGATGATCGGCCCCGGCTCGGCTGGGATGAAGGTGGCGATCAGCCCCACCAGGATCAACATGCACCCCGAAATGCCGGCAACGCCGAATCCGGGGATGATAAAAAACTCGACGGCGAGCAGGATCACACCGAGAACGACCAGCAGAATCTCCCAGGCGTCTGCCAGGCCGGTGATGTAGGGGGCGCCGAGGAAGATCATCAGGGCCACCAAGGCCACGGCGCCGCCGACGAAGGTGCCCGGCGACTGAAACTCGGCATAGATGCCCATCATAATGAGCATCATGAGAATGGTACGGAAGATCGGCGAACTCAGCAGATCGGCGATCCACTCGGACCAGTTAGGGATGATTCGAGCGATCTCGCCGGTGATGCCGTAATGATCGCCCAGTTCCTCCTCGGTGCTGATGATCGCCTTGGCGAAGCCGAAGGCGATCGCCTCGGATTGCGTCAGCGTCAAGAGATCACGCTCCTCGACGACCGGTTGCTTGACCTCGATCTCGCGGCCGGTGACCGGGTCGGTCATTGTTTCCACCAATTGCCAGGTGCCGCCCTCCTCGGAGAGGAGTTTGTCTTTCTTGTCCGTCAGTTCGAATCGGCGTTCACCGTCGTCGGCATCCTCGAGCCACCAGATCTCGCTGCCGGTACGGACCATCGCCTCGCAGAGAAGCCGGTTATAGCCCCCGACGTTGGCGCTGTCCTGAAACTCCTTGAGGATCGGGCTTTCGGCCTTGGCCCGCTCGGTCTTGCCCAATGTTTGCAGGCCATCGGTCGGGGAGATGATGATGGGGGCACAATCACCCATCCTGCTTGATCGGCTCATGACGACCTCATCGCAGGACAGCGAGATCATGACACCGGCCGAATAGGCCATTGGGTGGACCCAAGCCACGGTCTTGTGATCGGTCAGGTTTTTGATGTAGTTGCAGATGTCGAGGGCGCTGGTGACGAGGCCGCCGGGCGTGTCCATCTCGAAGACTATGATTGTCGCCCCGGCCTCCCGGGCCTTCTCCACGCGGCGCTTCATGCTTGCAAAGGTGACATCGTTGATCTCATCCTTGATGGGGATGATGGCGGCCATCTGGACGGGCACCTTGGCGGAGACTTTCGCCTCGACCGGACCGGCCTGAAGGGTGTCGGAACCAACGAGTACCGCGATCGCGATCATCCCGAACACGCGAACCGCTCCCCGCTTCATTCGCAGGATTGAGATCATGGCTAACCTTCCCTGAAAAAGCCGCCGTTGCCTTCCGTATTGTAGTCCCACTCGACGGGGGATACCAATGATTGGATAGGGCTAGAAGCAATGGGGGGCGCATGACAGTTTAGGCGGTTCATCACCATCTCGCGGGGGCGAGTTTTGAAAGCCCGGCTGAAGCCGGTATGGAAGCTGCCGATTCTGACATGGGCCCGACACAATCGGTCATCGACCCGCTCGCTTGCGCTCGGGGCTCGGATATTATGGCTGATTATGTGCTTCCTATGTGGGTGAACGTCTGTGGGTGAACGTCTGTGGGTGAACGTCAAGATTGGCCACGCCACCCCGCCGATCGACATCACTTTTCGGGTAGGAATGGTGCCAATCGCCCTAAAGTCTCGGATTGAAAAAGGGCATCCTTGCCGAAACCGTGTTCGGTTCCCTCGGCGACGGCGGCGTTCTGGGCCTTGGCGAAGTTGCTGATGAG
>CAYXGR010000019.1:4013-9460 GCA_964464525.1 uncultured Planctomycetaceae bacterium | reverse complement strand
GTTCGGTTCCCTCGGCGACGGCGGCGTTCTGGGCCTTGGCGAAGTTGCTGATGAGCATGATCGGCGTCTTCGACAGGGCGGTGTCTGCCTTTGCCTGACGCACGAGGGCCATCCCCTCGCTGCCGTCCCCGAAGATCAGCCGATTGACCAGCACCAGGGCATACGGCTTGTTCCGCATTCGATCCAGGGCCTCGTCGACGAACATGACCCGATCGATTTCGACGTCAAAATGCTCCGTCAACATACGGCGGATCATCCCATGATCGGGATCGCAATTGCCCACATCCAGAACCCAGGCTCGCTCTTCAGCCATTTTTTAACATGCCTCCTGACATTTGATGGTCGTGCCCCCGTCGGGGGGAGATGAAATCAACCCAATATACAACGATCACAGGCCGATTATAGTACGGCAATGACACGATACGGGAATCACACACAGGAATCGAGACACCCATGAGCTTATCCCAACGCGCGAAACATCTGACACCCTCCGCCACTCTCGCGGTTGCCACTCAGGCCGCAGCGCTCCGCCGTGCGGGAAAGGATGTCATCGGCTTCGGCGCCGGCGAGCCCGACTTCGGCACGCCTGAGCACGTCGTCGACGCCGCCAAGCGGGCACTGGATGCCGGTCATACCGGTTATGCCAAGCCCGCCAGCGGCATCCCTGAAGCCCGCGCGGCCGTCTGTGAGAAGTTCAAACGCGATAACGACCTCGACTATTCCCCGGATCAGATCATCATCACTGTCGGCGGCAAGGAGGCCTCGTACCTGGCCTGCGCGGCCTTGCTCGACCCGGGAGACGAGGTGCTCCTGCCCGTTCCCTTTTGGGTCAGTTTTCCCGAGCAGATCAAACTCTGCGGCGCGACGGTGGTCCCGGTCAAGGGCGAGTCGGGCGATCTTCGTCTGACGCCTGATCGGATCGTTGCGGCGATCACGCCCAAAACCAAGGCCCTCATCTTCAACAGCCCCTCGAATCCCGGCGGTTTCGCCTACAGCCCGGACGAGGTTCGCGCGATTGCGGCGGCACTTTCGGGCCGTGACATCATCGTCCTGAGCGACGAGATGTATGACCGGCTGCGGTATGGTGATCGACGCGAACACCTGAGTTTCGCCAACACCGGCGAGGAATGGTTTGAGAAGACCGTCACGCTCAATGCGGCGAGTAAGACACACGCGATGACTGGCTGGCGGGTGGGCTATGCCGCCGGTCCGGCGTGGATCATTCGCGCGATGGCAGGCATTCAGAGCCACACGACCAGCGGGACGGCGCACTTTATTCAACATGCCCTGATCGACGCCCTGACGGGGGACCAGTCGCATGTCGAGCGGATGCGGTCAGCATTCGAACAGAGGGGAAACCACATGTGCGATCGGCTGAACGCACTGCGCGGTGTGCGGTGCATCCGGCCCAGCGGGGCATTCTACTGTTTTCCGGATGTCTCCGGCGCTTATGAACGATTGGGCGTAAAGGATTCCGGCGGATTCTGCGAGGTGGTATTGAAACGGGCCTTGGTGGCATTGGTGCCCGGGGGCGCCTTCGGTTCGGAAGAGAATGTCCGGCTGTCCTTCGCGAACAGTCTCGAACACATTGACGCGGGCCTTGATCGGTTGGAAGAGTTGCTCGGAACGGAATAATCCGGGGAAGTGTTGGCTGTGAGAGTCGAGAAGCCTACCGATCCACCTCGCCCATCACGACATCGATGCTGCCGATGATGGCGGCCACGTCTGCCAGCATCACATCGCTGCATACCTTCTCGGTGATTGACAGGTTGCAGAAACTCGGCCCACGGGCCTTGACGCGGGCGGGGATGGCCGAGCCATTGCCCTGCACATAAAAACCGAGCTGACCACGCGGGTTTTCGATCTCGTAGTAGATGTCGTCGTTCGGCAGCTTGAGCGTCTTGCCCTTTTTGTGCAGCACGGTCTGCCCCTCGGTGCCGCGAAGCTTCTCCATGGCCTGCCGGATGATTCGCACCGACTGCTCCATCTCGCAGATGCGGACGAAGTAACGATCCCAGCAGTCGCCGACGGTTCCTTTTTGACCCGTGCCGACGGGGATGTCGAAATCGAAGTCCTCGTAGCCGCAGTCCGGGCGCGCCTTGCGCAAGTCCCACTTCACACCCGAACCACGTAGAACCGGCCCGCTCAGCCCGTAGTCGATCGCATCCTCGGCCGAGATGACGCCGACATTCGCCGTCCGCTTCACGAAGATGTGATTGAACGACAGGAGGTCGTTATATTCCGGTATCTTCGGCTCGAAGTAGTCCAGAAACTCGGTGCAGACATCGATGAAGCGATCGGGCAAGTCGTCGTGTACCCCGCCGAGTGTGATGTAGCTGTAGGTCAGACGGGCTCCGCAGGTCGATTCGAACAAATCAAGAATCCACTCCCGCTCGCGGAATGCGTAGAGAAACGGCGTGAAGGCCCCGAGGTCCAGCCCGTAGGTGCCGAACGAGACCAGGTGCGAGGCGATCCGGTTCAACTCCGCGAAGATGACACGGATCAGGCGGGCCCGATCGCTGATCTCCGTCTCCAGACCGGTCAGCTTCTCCACGGCGAGGGCGAAGGCGAGGTTGTTGTTCATGCCCGCGAGATAGTCCATCCGGTCGGTGTAGGGGATGTATTGGTAGGGGGCGAGCGTTTCGCCGATCTTCTCGGCACAGCGGTGGAGATAGCCGATGTGCGGCACGGCCTCGAGGACCATCTCGCCGTCGGTCCGCAGGACAACGCGGAGCACGCCGTGCGTCGCCGGATGTTGCGGGCCCATATTGACCAGCATCTCCTCCGTCGGAAAGTCCTGGAGCTCGATCTGCTCGCCGGTCAGGTCGGCGTTGATATCGGGTTGGGATTCGAGAACGATGTTTGCCATGGATTGCCGCTCGCTAATGCACCGGCCGCGTTTGTTCGTGTTCCGTGACGGCGGGGATGTCGTGGTATTCCATCGGGAATCGATAGTCCTTTCGCAGCGGGTGCCCTTCCCAATCGTCGGGGCAGAGGATCCGCCGGGGGTGGGGGCCTTCGGGCCCATTGACCGAATCGGGATGCCCGTCGAAGACAATGCCCATCAGGTCGTAGGCCTCGCGCTCGTGCCAGTCGGCCGCGCGCCAGACGTCGGCCACGCTGGGAATGTGGGGTTTTTCCCTTGGTACCCGGATCTTCACGCAAAACTCGTTGTGCAATTCCCAGGGCGCGCCGGGGTTCGCAGTTGCCCGAGCCGAGTAGAGATCGTAGGCCGCGATGAGCTCATCATCCTCGAGCATATCAACCGAAGTGATGGATCGAAGATAGTTCAGAAGTAGTCGGTCGTCGTCTTTCAGGAACCGGGCCACCTCCGGCCAGGCCGCGGGATCGACAAACACATGCGGGTGTGTGGTTTGAAAGCTCGAGGCCGTGATCTTGTCGCCGAACTCGGTCGTGAGCAGCGTCGTGATTTCTTCGGGTGTCATGCGGAGTTGCCCATGCCTGGTGTTGATCCATTTGTCATCATACCGTGGCCTCGAGTGCCTCTTCCTTCACACTCTGCCAGCGATCACGGGCCAGCGTCTGATGCTTGATCATATCTTGCAATCGCATCAAGCCCTCGAACAGAGCCTCGGGCCGCGGCGGGCACCCGGGGACGTAAATATCGACCGGCACCACCAGATCGACGCCCTTGACCACGTGATAGCCGTTCTTGAAATAGGGGCCGCCGCCGATCGTGCAGGCGCCCATCGCCATGACATATTTCGGCTCGGGCATCTGGTTGTAGAGCCGCTTCACCCGGCTGGCCATCTTGTAGGTCACCGTCCCGGCGACGATCATCAGATCCGCCTGTCGCGGGCTGGCCCGGAAGGCCCCGGCGCCGAACCGGTCAAAGTCGTACCGGCTGGACCCGGTCGCCATCATCTCGATCGCGCAGCAGGCCAGGCCAAAGGTCATCGGCCAGATGCTCGACCGACGGCCCCAGTTGATCGCCCAGTCCAACGACGTGATGATCAGCCCCTCTTCGAATCGGTTCTCAATCCAACTCATGACTCTTTCTTTCGAGAGCAAAGGGCCTGTGTGCCACTGCTTCAAGCAGTGTCAATACCTGTGTGCCACTGCTTCAAGCAGTGCGACCGGGAGCCACGCGGGTGATGGACTATTCTGGTTTACGTCCAGCGCCGCGCGGTTTGGCCCAATTCATCGTCGGACCGAATATTTGAAGCGGTGCGATCCTGCTTGCCGGTCGCTCGCACCCAGTCCAGGTAGCCGAATCGCCACAAGTACAAAAAACCGACCACCAGCACGGCAAAGAAAAACAGCATGTCCCACAAGGCTCCGACCCCCGCCTCGCGATAGACGACCGCCCAAGGATAAAACAGTGCGATCTCGATATCAAAGATCAGAAAGACCAGGGCGACGACGTAGAACCTCAGGTCGAACTGAACCCAGCTTGATCCGATGGCGGGCTCGCCGCATTCATAGGCTTCGTCCTTGTTCGGATGCGGCAGACTGGTCCGTAGCAGCTTGCCGATCAGGATCGCGCCGAGCGACATCGCCAGGGCGGCGACAACGAAGATGAGCAAACCGAATACCAGGTCTTGTCCTTGTGGCATCGTATTTTAGACTCCCGGATGAAACGTACCTACTTTTTCGCACTCGGCTTGGACGGCTTCAAAGCCTTGAGCATCTCCTCACGCACCGGCGCCGCCCGCTCCTCCCAACGCTGCTGCATCGAACCAGCCCACTCGGGCTTGACCCCATTCTGCATCCAGAACGGCTCGGGCGTCTGCTTACCCTCGACGCACAACTGCGTGAATTCCACGATCATGTCCTCGCGCGTGTAGGCGCTCAGGTCGTGGTTGTCGCCCATGTGAATGCAATCCGTCGGGCATGGATCGACACACAGGGCACAGAACATGCACTTGGCATAGTCGATCGCATAGCGATCCAACGCCCCGCCGACCGCGATGCCGGTTGCCTTGTCGATCTTTCTCGGCCCCGACTTTTCGATGTAGATGCAATCGACCGGGCAGGCCTTCGCGCACTGATCGCACGCGATGCACTTCTCCGCCTCGAACCAGTGAAAACCGCGATAGCGTGGCTGGACGACCGGCGCCACGTCAGGGTATTGGACCGTGATCGTCCTTGCGAAGCAGTATTTCAGGGTGATCCGCATCCCGATCGCGATGGTTCGCACGGTATCGTAGATATTCTTGAAATACTGCCTAGATGTCGCCATGGACCGTCGCCTTCCGATCGTCCGCCGGAGTTCACATCGACACGAGCCGCCCTGATCGCCCAGCGAAGAATCGGCCGCACATCGAGTTCATCGGGAGTATAGCCAGAGTTCTCAACCGATCAAACCCTTCCGGGCGATGGTGGTTTCAGTGGGACTTCTCGGCCATTCGCCATGCCCCACGTTCGCCATGCCCGCGCTTTGCTTGGGCATGCCACCCTGTGCTTGGGGCTTGGGCATGCCACCC
>CAYXGR010000019.1:0-3913 GCA_964464525.1 uncultured Planctomycetaceae bacterium | reverse complement strand
GCTTGGGCATGCCACCCTGTGCTTGGGGCTTGGGCATGCCACCCCGCTCAATCCGATGAGGCTGATGTTTGGAGCCCCGGCCCTGTTTCGGTACAGTGTGGGAATTGAAGGTACGATTGTACCGTTCCGCCCGCTTTGTGACTGGGAGATGTCGAGATGGCCTCAATCCTGGGAAGACACCGTATTTTGATCGCCGCGCTGCTTCTCCTCGGGCACATCACGGTCCCCGCATCCGCGGGAGAGAACTTGAAGATCGGCAAGCCCTATCCGCCGCTCGTCCTCTGGAGTATCGAGGGCGACGAGCCCATATCGATCGATGCCTATCGCGAGAAAAAGGTATTGATCCTGCACTTCGCATCCTGGTCGCCCGACGCGCGTCTCGCAATCGACACATGGCGTACGGAAACACGTTCCCTCGTTAAGGACGGCAAACTCGTTCTCATCGGTGTCATGCAGGAGCAGCATCGAGACCGCTGCCGCCTCTTTGCCCAATGGCAGAAGCTCGACTTCCCCATCCTGCACGACGCCCTGAATCTGGCCGGTGTCACACGGTTGCCCACTGTCGTAGGGGTGGATGAACGTGGGATCATTCGAGCGATCGATCCGGCACCGGAGTCCCTCAAGAAGGAATTCGTCAATAAGAAGTTTCCCAAGCCCAAACGGCGCAATCGCCGTGCGCCGGTCCTCGAACTGCCCAATCCCAAGTTCACGCGGCGAACCGCCGGCGAGTCCCGCCAGATCAAAGAGCAACGCGAACATGGCGACGCCCTGGTGCTTGGCGGAATCCCCCAGCAGATCGACGAGGCCCTCAATGTGTATGAGCAGGCGCTGCGCATCGCACCGGAGGATGCCACCTCATTTTTTCGGCTCGGCGTGACCCGCCGCATCCGCTACGACAGTCCCCAGCGGCAACCGGGGGATTTTCAGGCGGCAATCAACGCCTGGATCCGGGCCGCACAAATCGACAGGAAAAACCAGGTCTACCAGGGTCGTGTGAATCAATACGGAGTCTGCCTGGAGAAGCCCTCCTCCATGTATGCCTGGATCGGAAAGGCTCGCCGCGAGATCGCCGACCGGGGGGAAAAACCGATCCGGCTCGAAGTTGAGCCGATCGCCGCCGAACGCGCCAAACCCCGAAAGAAATTCAAAAGTGCCAAGTCCGATCCCCCTGAAGCGGCATCAGCCAAAAATGTTCAAGACGGTCAGGGACTGATCGATGTCGACTCCGTCGTCGTCCGGGGCATCCATCGGAAGTATCGCCGTTTTGCAAGAATCCTCCTGGTGTTCAGGCCCTCCGTCGATCCCTGGGACGATGGCGAGGGCGTTCTGCGTGTGCGGATCGATCCACCCGATGGGATTCGCGTCAGCAAGCGCGTGATTGAGTTCGCCCGGTCCGATCTATCACAACTGAATGCCTCCCGAACCGTGGACTTCGAGGTCAAGATGCCGAAGAGGCAATCGAAGCCGATTCGCATCCCATGTGTGGCCGATTGTCGCCTTGCGGGAGCCGAACCCCGCACGTTTCGCCGTGCCTTCGAGGTGACGATCACCCCGGAAGAAAAACCCAAGCCCAAGTCCCGCACCAGTCGCGATTAGTATCTGGGTGGCATGGCCAAGCATCGCGCGGCCATGCCGAGTGTCCGACCCCTGATCCGAAATTCCCCCACGATCCGACATTCGCCTACAATCCCTCCCATGAAGGCTCGCGAACTGATCAACCTGGGTTTCCAGCCCGGCCCTGTCATTGGTCTGCTGTTGACCGCCTGCCAGGAGGCCGCCGACGCCGGTCTGAAGAAGCGTGAAATCCGCGAGCGCGTCCGGCGGCTGTGCGACGAACCGGATGCCTTCACGGATGATCGCTTTTTCTCGAAGGCGGCGGCGGAGATCCTGCGACCGCGCGTCCCGACCTACGAATTCAAGGACGATCCCGAGGCCCGTTCCCGCTTCGACATCTGGGGCGAGAACCACATCGATCCGCAGGCGATCGAACAGATGGTCAACGCGGTGCGTCTGCCCATTTCCGTCGGTGGGGCCCTGATGCCCGACGCACACCTCGGCTACGGTCTGCCCATCGGTGGTGTGCTGGCGACGGAGGATGCCGTCATCCCCTACGCCGTCGGCGTTGACATCGCCTGCCGCATGATGCTCTCGGTGTTGCCGATTCCCGTAGAGGCGGATAAGCCCGATCCCATCCAGAAGGGTGAGAAGCAGTTCATCAAGGTCATCGAACGCAACACGCGCTTCGGCTTGGGTGCGAAGTTCAAGGGCGCCGCCTGCCGCAGGCACGACGTGATGGATCGTGACTGGGACATCACGCCGATTACCGCCCGCATCAAAAACCTGGCCCATGTCGAACTGGGCACCAGCGGCGGCGGCAACCATTTCGTCGATGTCGGCGAGCTTGAAATGCACGAAGACTACCGTGGGCTTCCCGCCGGCCGCTACGTCGCCATCCTCAGCCACAGCGGCTCGCGCGGTCCGGGTCACAAGGTCTGTGCGTATTACTCCAAAATCGCTCAGGAACGGCACGCCCACATTCCCCGGCAGTATCGCCACCTGGCTTGGCTGCCCCTCTCCGGCGATGGTGCCGAATACTGGGCGGCGATGGAACTTATGGGTGAATACGCCTCGGCTAATCACCACTGCATCCACGAGACGATTCTACGCGACTTGAACCTCAAGCCTCTGCTTCAGGTCGAGAACCACCACAACTTCGCCTGGCGTGAAACACACAACGGTCGCGATCTCATTGTCCACCGCAAGGGCGCAACGCCCGCGGGGGCGGGGGTCGTGGGGATCATCCCCGGATCCATGGCCGCGCCTGGTTTTCTCGTGGAGGGTAAGGGTGAGCCGGCGAGCTTCGATTCCGCCGCCCACGGTGCCGGTCGGGCCATGTCCCGCCGGCAGTCGAAGGAAACTTTCAGTTGGTCGCCGGTCAGGCGGGAGCTGAGCCGGCGCCGTGTGAAACTCGTATCCGCCGGTCTGGACGAGGTGCCCGGGGCCTATAAGAACATCGAGACGATTATGGCCGCCCAGTCCGATCTGGTGACGATCCGGGCGCGGTTCGATCCGCGAATCGTCAAGATGGCCGACGACGGCTTCGTGGAAGATTGATCACAGTGATTCGATCCCTCCCTGTGCTTCGATCCCATCGTATGACGGGTGGGGAGCATCGGCCTCTGGCCGGTGCGAATTGGGGCGACGCAGGGCCACAGATCGAGCGGGTTTGATAATAGTCATGAAATGATCGTGTCCCCGCCCCATACAACCGGTCTGCGAGACCGGCCACTTCTGCTGGAAACTGAACACTGGAGACGGGTACCTGAAAACGGGAGTAAAAAGAGAAAACGCCGGGGCTCTTATAGGGGGGGAGACACCCGGCGCTTTCCGGAGGGGGAATAGACTTTTTAAGTTCTCATATACTCTTCAACAGTTCTTATAGCAGGTTGGGATCGAAAATACGATTAGGGAATGTTCCCTAATTTGATCGAAACCGGCCTGAATGGCCCCTTATGCACTAAATCCAGCTATTCCGGTTGGGTCCGATAGGTCAACGTTCTCATAATACCTGTGTTAGCATAATGTTACGAAATTTAACCATGTCCAGATTGGTCGTCCTCATATATCAGGAGGGACATTTTTTGCCGAATTCATGCGTGATGCGACCCGAATTTCAACATTTCACAGGCTCGGGGATCATCTCGCCATGGTTGGCTACGAGTTATGGGAGTGCATTCCCCGTATTTCTCACGGATGGATCAGAGCCGCGACCGTGAGGGAGCGGTGGGTGTCTACTCACAGCAATCGGGCAGTCGTCATACCATCGGCAGAGTGTCATGATCCCGATGTTCTGAAATCGTTCTGGGAAGGTGGGCGATGACCGACTCCCTTACGGTCGCGGCTCTGATAGGCG
>CAYXGR010000018.1:0-19463 GCA_964464525.1 uncultured Planctomycetaceae bacterium | reverse complement strand
AGTGCATCACCACACCTGAATATGTGGGTCGCCCCGAAAGGGCGCATCCCTTTCTTTTGCCCCGAAGGGGCGCAACATGTCAGCCCAGGGCAGAGCGAAGCGCCGCCCTGGGTCAGCGCAATCAACAGCGCGCCGCCCTGAAAGGGCGATACAACCGGGCGTCACTCCATCATTAAGGACCGATATAATCGGCCCAAACAAATGCCCCCCCCCCCATACGGCAGGGACATCACATAACCATCTTAAATAAAACACTTTATAATTATTTGATGTGCTTTATCACCTGGAATGACCGGACAAAATGGACACATTCGAGAATCCGAAGTTTCGCCATTTCAATTGCGATGTCATTCCTCGAATCATAACATGATCGAGATTCATAACCCCATCGGAAGACATATCGGGACCTAAATCGTCCGGAGCAACCTACAGGCACGATAATTGCATCCAAACAGCTCCAGCCATTGAATTCATCGGAATCGTTAAGACTTGGTGGCCAAGAAGGTTATATAATGGGTACGAGTCATGGGGAGAGAAATTACCCTCTCGAAATCGGGAGACAGTGTGTGCGAGTACACATTTTCACCGTGTCCGCATGCACGCCCGATCGTGTTGAAAGGATACCCTGGCGAGGCGTACGCCTCGCATCCTGCGGGCAGGGTTGGACTGGAATCGATCATTCGGGATCCCTGTCGTGCCAAAGATCCGTTGGTATCACTACTACTTTATCCTGGCGTTTTTTGACGTCATTGTGATCATGCTCAGCCTACAACTTCACAATCAAACCCTCGAACGCGTCAAGGAGATGATCGAGGAAGCCAGCAGCCTTCAGAAGCAATCGGGTTGGCTCCAGAGAACCCAACAACGCATTGTCCAGCTCAACGCCCCGGGTAACGACCTGTTCAGCGCTCGAACTCCGGAAGACTTCCGGATTCAACAGCGGCGATTTGATCAGGCCAAGATAAATATGGCTGCACAACTCCAACAGGTAGAGCAGCGCCAATTGAATATTCAGAATCTCGAATTACAGATCAACAGAATGCTTCAAGAAGCGGAGACGATATTCAAGGACTTCAGCGCGATGTCCAGCGGCACCCTCACTCAGCAGGACTATGAGTCCATACTGCACAGGGCCGGACCGAAGATGGCCGAGATGGATCGTCAACAGCATCAGGCCCTCAGTGCTCTCGGACTTCTCTTCGCCCGCAATGCTCATGCGCGCAGCCATCTTCTCGATACCTATCAAAAGGATCTCCGGAAACGCCTTGATTATGAACGATATTTCATCGCGGCGGTCATTCTCATACTCGTAGGCGTCCTGGCATTCGGCCGCAAACTCCAACAGGCCGAACGAGCCTTGGTTCAGGAGCGCCGACGCGCCAAGGAAGAGCGCCGCGAACGGCTTGCCGCCATCGGCGAACTCTGTTCCAGTGTGGCCCACGGCATTCGCAATCCGCTCGCCGCCATTCGAAGTTCCGCTCAGCTCACGCTCGAACTCGGGCGGACTGACGATGATTCCCAACAAAGGCTTCGCGATATCATGCACGAGGGCGAGCGCCTCGGCGATCGCGTAACCGGTCTTCTGAGCATGGCTCGAACCAACGCAGATGCCTTCGAGTTGGTCGAACTCAATAGCATCGTTCAGATGGCCGTGCGAGAACTGCGGCCGGAACTCGATCGGATTGGACTCCACATCGAACAATCCATAGATGAAAAGCTGATTACCGTGAACGGAGATCGCCGGCAATTGGAGCAGATCGTCATCGAGCTGCTCTCCAATGCAATGGATCACTCCAACAAGGGCGACACGGTTCACCTCGGGCTGCAGTACGATGCGGGGGATGCCGTGCTAGTGGTCGAGGACCGGGGGCCCGGCATTCCCGATGCGGTCCAGGACCGTATTTTCGACCTGTTCTTCACCACGAGACCCGATGGAACCGGCATCGGACTCGCCACGGTGAAACGAATTGCCCGGCTCCACGGAGGCGACGTCGTCCTCAACTCTCCGGATGAGGGCGGTGCCCGTTTTGAAGTGACGCTGCCGGTTGCGAAAAGCGGGCGAAATGGAAAAACCACAGATTGGACGGGTGCCCACCATGCGTAAGGCAGCCCCTCACTCCAAACTGTTCAAACAGATCCGCCAAGCGGAAGGAATTTGTTTCAGGGATTGAATAATTATGTCGCGTGTGTTGATAGTAGAAGACGAGCGTGTTCTCGCCAAAAACCTTCAGGAGAAACTCCGCGCTCACGATCACGACGTCAAAGTGAGTCACACCTGCAAAGATGCCCTCTCGACCAACTCGGATTTCTCCCCGGATGTCATCATCCTGGATATCAGGCTTCCCGATGGGGACGGGCTCAAGATTCTTCCAAAGCTCAAGGCCGAATCTCCATCGACGAACGTGATCGTTGTCACCGCGCATGGAAACGAACGCATCGCCGTCGATGCCATGAAGGCCGGCGCTTCTGAATACCTCACCAAGCCCATCGACCTCAATGAGCTTCAGATCGTCGTCGATCGAGCCGTTAATCAGCAGCAGATCAGCGACAACCTTTCCTATCTTCGCGGCCAGGAGGAGGAATGCAGCGGTCTCGATCGAATCATCGGCGACACCGAACCGGTTCGTAATTTCAAAGAAACCGTTCGACGTCTTACGAAAACCGATGTGCTCGGCCTTCCCGAGCCCCCCACCGTCCTCATCACTGGCGAGACGGGAACCGGCAAGGATCTTGCCGCACGGGCTATTCATTACCACGGTCCACGGGGTAAGAAGCCGTTCATTCAGGTCAATTGCACAGCAATCCCCGCGACTCTTTTCGAATCCGAACTCTTTGGCCACGTTCGGGGCGCCTTTACCAGCGCCTCGCAGTCCAAGCGAGGCCTTTTCGCCGTCGCCGAAGGGGGAACCATCTTCCTCGACGAAATCGGTCATCTCGATGCCGAGATGCAGGCCAAGCTGCTACACGCCATTGAGCACCGCGAGATTCGCCCTGTCGGCGCCACCGAAACACGCTCCGTCAACGTTCACATCATCGCCGCGACCAATCGCGACTTGGCCGCCGCCGTCGAAGCGGGCGAATTTCGCCGAGATCTCTACCACCGACTTCGTGTCATCGAGATTCATCTGCCGCCCCTTCGTGAACGATCCGAGGATGTGCCTATTCTGGCCATGCATTTTCTCGGCCAGCACTGCCGCCGATTCAGCATGAATCCCAAGCGGTTCAGCGACGCCGCGATGAGAGTTCTGATGAAACACAACTGGCGCGGCAATATTCGCGAACTGAGCCACCTTCTGGAAAGCTGCATCCTCCAGGTAGATGGGGATGTTATCGACGATTCCGACTTGCCGATCGCCGGAGACGCCGGCGGCAGCGATATGCGAATCGAAATTTCCAGTGGTCGCACGATTCTGATCGACTTCGAGACAGGTGAACCCAAGCTCGACGAGATCGAACAGTCTATTCTGCTCGCCGCCTACGAGCACACCGGTCAAAACCTCAGCCGGGCCGCGCGGATTCTCGGAATCACGCGCGAAGCGCTGCGTTATCGACTTACCAAAAGTGCGGAGAAGACGGGATGAAATGGGGGACGACAAAGGGTTGTATCGTGCTGGGCGCGCTGTCTATTCTCGCCGCGCACCCTCTCCGCGCCGGCGCGCAGCCGCTCGTCCTTCCCGATCCGCTCGGCGACGCCCTCATTCTTCGAACCGATCTCAACGCCGACGGTCAGATCGACCCCCTCACTCAGCGCCTTCCCGACATCATCGAAATGCGAATCGGCGCCTTCCAGCCGGACAATCCCTCACTGGATCGCTACACCGGTAGTTGGGATAATAATGGTGGATATATGCGGTTCGACGTCGTTCTCGACGGGCTCATCAATCCGCCGGGTCCGCTCGCCTTCGCCAACAAGCTCCCGAGCTACGATCCGTTCCTCTACGGTGGCAACCCGATCTACGGCTATATCGAGTTCGACATGGATGCCGACGAGAACACCGGTGGTGAACTTAAAAAACCCGAACACCGATACCTCGGCAACGTGGCTCGCCTCGGCGGCATGCCCTCCGATCCGCGTTTCGCTGGACGAGTCGCCGTCAACGACTCTGCTTTCGACGACAATATTCAGACGCCCCCCTTCGTTGATCGCAGCGGCGAGGAGTTCCACATCGCCTTCCTCGGAGAGGAGATTCTTCAGATCATGGTTATTACCGAGAGTGCCGGCGGAGACCCGGCGAAGTTCGAGTCGGGCGAAGTCTGGGATGTTGAAGGGGATCTCTTCCATCGCGCACATGGCTTTGAGATGTTCGAGTTTACGTGCAGTTGCCGTCCAGGAAAATATGAACCGCAGGTTATTTTAAGATTCGCACATGATCCGAACACAGACAGAACCACCATCTCGTTCGTGTTTCCCCTGACAAACGATGCCGACGGCGCCATGCAAAACCCACCCGAACCGGGCTGTTGCAACAACGGCTGCGCGTTCGGCACAAGTGGCACCCCGTCCGTCTGCCCCTGTCCCGATTGGACAACCTGCACAGCCGAGCACAGCTCCATTGAAGAGGCATTGGTCGGCCTTCAATTCAGCGCGGAATTTCCAAGTGATCCGGGCAATCCCGATTTTCAACTACTCGCCGGTTGGGCGCCGAAGATTCCCACCGATTTTCTCGACCCAACCGCCTGGAGAATCGCAACTTGTCTGGGCACAGCATACGGAACCCAAGGCCAGATACCCGATCTGAATCGATGGATCTGGACCGACATGTACCCCGATCCCATCCCTGGCGACTTCGACGGCGATTCCTGGATCACCTCCACTGACACCACAATGCTAAACGACTTTATCACCCTGAATGATGGTGTAGTGGGCGTGGATGACGACATGGATCCGAATAATAGCAGCATCGACCTCTCACAATACGCAGACAACTTCACCCTCTTCGATACCAACTACGACGGTTTCGTAGTCGCTTCAGACGTAGTCTTGCTCGGCGACATGGACCTGAATCAGACCGTGGATGTCCTGGATATGGACGATTTCGTCCTCGCTCTGATCGACCCGACTGTGTATACAGACACACACGGAGGGATGGATCCCCTGATTCGCGGTGATATCAACAGTGATGGTTTCCTCAATGGTGAGGATATTATCGGGTTCGTGGATTTATTGATTAATCCTTAGAAAGATAGAGGATTTCTCTTCCCATGTCTTTGAGATTCTGATAGCATGGAGGCTGAGGCCGGTTTGCGGGGAGGCGTGCACCCGCGATCCATCGAGACGGATACAAAAATGGGCGGAAATAAGAAACAAGGTTTCACGCTGATCGAGTTGCTGGTCGTGATAGCGATTATCGGCCTGCTCCTCGCTATTCTTATGCCTGCCATGAGTGCCGGTCGCCACGTCGCCATGGATCTCAAGTGCAAGGCCAATCTTCGCGTCATCGGCCAACGATTCATCGAGTTCGCCGATGCCAGCGGCGCCGGTCTTCGAGGCGACAGCCAAAAATTCGGCAACCGGTTTCTTATCGAGGATTTCCAGGAATCCATCTACGAAATCGATGAATACTGGAGTGACTATGGCGGTGCCGAACGCGTCGGCATGCCGATGGTTGAACAACCGCTGATCTGCCCCTCCGGCCCGCCCCATCTCGAACGCCTCAAGGGCTTCCCGTGCAGTTCCGGGGCCATCGGTCCTTTCAAAAATGTCAGCGTTGGTTTCAACATGCGGCTCGACACCCGGACTCGAGACGACCTTCCCTGGCCCTATCCGGCCACGGCCTATCTGACGAGCAATATCCTTCAATCCCCTGCCGTCCCCCTCGCCTTCGATGTCGACGGCCAAAAGGCATTTGAAGACGATCGTCTTCCCTATTACTCCGCCCCCCCCATTGAAGACGATAAGTATGTGGACTTTTATGAAGACGGCCGATTTTGGTTCCCCTCCTTCAGGCATCGAGGCGGCCTGAATGTCGCCTTCATCGGCGGCCATGTTCTCTCCAGCACTGATCCACTTATGGAACCCTGGTGGCGTTGGGATTACCAACCCAATCCATAGGCCATCCCCCCCTTCTTCTTCCACCCTGCGGTGTGGACCGATAGGCCAACGATACCCCCGTTACACACACGTTACAGCCCTCCCTCCGCCATAACCGTTATACTGGTTACGAGAACCCGACCGAGGGTGAACCGTCACTTTCAAGTCATCAAGGAGACACACCCATGCTCCGAACGAACGCAGTACTTGCTGCCCTGCTTGTCCCTGTTGCGTGCCTATCCTCCGTCGCTCAGGAGAAGCCCTCCGCCGCGTCCCGCACCGCGACGAAGGAAGTACAGCCCAAAAAGACCGCACCGAAAAAAGGGGCTCGTCTCCGCCCTGTCTTTCGATCGAAAGACAATCGGGATGCACCGATCTCCAAGCCGATGATCACCCTCAAGCCCGGCGAGATACCCAAAATCAAGTTCGATGAATCCGTCTATCAGTTCGGACGCGTTCGCGCCGGGACCGATGTGTTACACGACTTCTGGTACACCAATACCGGCACCGGCCCGCTCGAGATTCTTCGCGTCAAGCCCGGTTGCGGATGTACGACGGCCGGTGAATACGACCGGATCGTTCGTCCGGGTAAGCGAGGCAAGATTCCGATCAAACTGAGCACCAAGCGGTTCAGCGGCGCGCTGAAGAAGCCCGTCACTATAAACTCAAACGTCTCCGGCTCCGACGCCGTCATCACCCTCCAACTCGTGGGAGAAGCCTGGCGCGCCTTTGATGTCTCACCGAGAAAGGCTTCCTTCGGCCGTGCCAGCCGAGACGATATCGAATCCCGGCCGATGACCAAAAAACTTACGATTGTCAATAACTTGGATACACCGATCCATATCGGCAACATCAGCAGCTCCAATCCCGTCTTCACCGCCACCGTCAAGCCCATGGTGGAAGGGAAGAAATATGATCTCGAAATCGGCCTCAAGCCGCCGCTGCAAAGCGGTAGCAACTTCACAACACTCTCAATCGAATCTGGTATCGAAGGCGATCCGACAATCCAGGTCCAGGCCTCCGTCTATGTGACCTCCGCCGTAGACGTCATGCCGCCCAAAATCAGCATCTTGGAGAAACGCGATCAGGATATGAGGCGAATCTTCATCGTACGGAACAACACCGTGAATCCCATCCGAGTGTTTGATCTCGAGATCAATAGTCCCGGCATCACAGCCGCGATCACCGAAACAAAACCCGGTAAGGAGTTTCGGATCACACTGAACATACAAAAAAGCTACCAGGTTCCTCCCGGCGGTGACATGATCACGCTCAAAACTTCTCACCCGAACACCCCGATTCTGAAACTCCCCATTCTGGCTCGCAATATCACCGCATCGTCACGACGGCCCTTTTCGGCCGCGGGTCGGTCGATCTCCGCGATCGGCGCCGGAACCGTGAAGAACAAGCCCACCGCCATCAAACAACGCACCTCGATAAAGGCGAAAAAAACAGGCCAAACCAAGAGTACCGCCGGTTCTCCCTCCGAGAAGCCCCAAGCCAATGTGAAAATCAAGAAGAAAACAACTTCACCGGCCATACCCAAACCATGATTTCAGATAGAATCTAAACATGTCGGAGCCGAAATGTGCGTAACCAGATCCTGATCGCGTTCGTCATTCTCATTCTCAGTTCAGCCGCCGCCGTTGTGGCCAAGTCCGCCTGGTACGACAAGGACATGGAATTGCCTTGGATACGAACCTCGACTCCGCCCCCGGCTCCCATCCAAACGGATCATTCCGATATTTCGAATCGAGCAAAGACGGATCAGCCCCCGGCACCCAAACCCGGCACCATCCTCATCGACCAGGTACTCGACGACTTGGCCAATGGGTCCGCCTTCTTTATTGATGCCCGTGAACCCCACGAGTTCGTCGAGGGCCGACTCCGAGGCGTCATCCACATTCCCTCCAGCGCCATCTATGACAACATTGATGACCTCTATGCCCAGGGTGTTGGCTCCGATGATAAAATCATCGTCTACTGTGGCGGCGGTGAGTGCGAGGCCAGCCACAATGTCGCCGAAGCACTCCGAGGCGATTTCAACTTTACACACGTTTGGGTCTATGAAAACGGCTGGGCGGAGATCGAATCGTCCGGTCGATTCGACGCCTACATCGAGCGAGGAGGCGAGGAGTGAGTATTCAGAACCCCAGTCAGTGGAAGTCCATTCTTGCCCACCTCTGCGCCCTCACCGTCGCGGGCTTTTTCCTGTATGCCGCCTACGGAAAAATAGGCCCAAAAAACACGCGTCAGTTCGCCGTCGAGATCAAAAACTACAAGATTCTGGACGCTTCATTCGTCAACATTCCCGCCATCTTTCTGCCCTGGTGCGAAGCTGGAGCGGCCCTCGCGCTCCTATTCCCAATAACCCGCCGAGCCGGCGCGATTCTCATCGCTGCCTTCTTGATCGTCTTTATCGCCGCCGTATCATATTCCGCCCTCCACCTTGGCCTCAAGATCAGTTGCGGGTGTACCGGAGAAGGCAGCTCGCAGGCCGGTTGGACCACCATTGGCCGAAACGCAGCCCTTCTCGCCGCCACGTTCGCATCGGTCTATTGGCTACCTCGGCGTAGGCCCCCGACGATGAATCCATGATTCGAATGTTCCCCCTGAGCATGTCAAAACAGGCGATTTTAATATCAGAGCCGCGACCGTGAGGGAGCGGTCGGCGTCCAATAGTGTTGTAACTTTCCACACCATCTTTCTTGTGGCAGAAGCGTAAAATTCGATGCACAGGCTCACTCCACAAATCCTGTCAGACGATCTCTCGACGCGACGAATCGGCCGGCGGATATTCGTCCTCCCCGAAGTAGACAGCACGAATCGATACGCGCTCTCCCTCGCGGATGAGGAAGGCCCGGCCTCGGACGGATCGGTGATATTTGCCGAACGGCAGACAGCAGGTCGTGGGCGTTTCGGTCGTTCGTGGCATTCACCAAACGGGGCGAGCTTGTTGATGACAGCCCTGCTGTGGGAAGAGGGTCCGAGGCACAGCTCTGCGCTCTTGGTCATGGCGGCGGGCCTTGCCGTTGTCCGCGGGATCGAATCGGCGACCGATGTGTCACCGGTGATTCGCTGGCCGAACGACATATACGTCCAGAATCGCAAGCTCGCGGGTATTTTGGTGGAAATGGGCTCAAAAGGAAAAGCGGTGGCGATTGGAATCGGCGTCAACTGCCTGCAACAGACTGCCCACTTCCCGATCGAATTGAGCCAAATGGCAATTTCTCTCGAATTGGCGTCCTTACACCCCGTGAACCGTTCAAGAGTGGCCCGGGCGATCATAAAATCACTGGACGAAATACTGGGATCAATCGACTGCGTGATTGATGCAAGGTTGGCGGCGGACTGGTTGGTCTATAGCGACGACATGGGTCGCCGCGCGACATTGATCAGTGAGGGACAACCGTATCGCGGACAAATCGTCGACATCCATCCGGTGGAAGGCCTGGTCCTGCAGCTTGACAGCGGCGGACGCCGCCATTTCGATCCGGAAATCACGACGCGTGGGTAAGCGTGTATTCAGTAAACCAGGGGAGCATCGGCGTCCCGCCGGTGCGTTGTTGTTTTAGTTGTTGTTTATCGATCGGGGGAGCATCGGCGTCCCGCCGGTCGTCAGACAAACGACCTTCGGCAATCATAGTATTCGAAATTCACCCCAATGTCCGAGCATGAGGAAATAGATCGGAACTGCACGACTACGTGAATCTACTTGGGTTTCGCGACCACAATACAGGCATTGTGGCCGCCGAAACCGAACGAGTTGGACATCGCGATGTTCACGCGGGCATCCTGGGGAACGAGAGGGGTGTAGTCGAGATCGCATCGTGCGTCGGGGTTCTCAAGGTTGAGTGTCGGCGGAATCACCCCATTTTGAAGGGTTTTGATCGTCGCGACCAGTTCGACCCCCCCGCTCGCGCCGAGCAGATGGCCAATCGCGCTCTTGGTGCTGCTGATGCGAAGCCGCCGGGCGTGGTTCCCGAACACGGTCTTCAACGCTGCGGTCTCGGCGACGTCACCCAGGGGGGTTCCGGTTCCGTGGGCGTTCACGTAATCGACCCGATCCGGCTCGATGCGGGCATCGCGAAGCGATGCATCGAGCGCGGCGATGGCCCCGATACCCCGCTCCTCGGGCTGGGTGATATGGTAGGCATCGGCGCTCATTCCATAGCCGAGCACTTCGGCAAGAATGGGGGCGCCGCGTTTTCGAGCGTGTTCCAACTCTTCGAAGATGAAGATGCCGGCTCCTTCACCCATGACAAAACCCGCGCGATCGCGATCGAAAGGCCGAGACGCCTTGTCGGGCTCGTCGTTTCGCTCCGAAAGCGCCTTCATTGATGCAAACGCGGCCATGGCCAGCGGGGAAACTGCGGACTCGGCACCGCCGGTGATAGCAATATCGACGTCTCCTCGGCGGAGGGCGTAGAGGGCATCGCCCATGGCGTTGGTCGCCGAGGCGCAGGCCGTCGCGACGGCCGTACTCGGCCCCCGGGCACCGAATTGGATGGAGATGTTCCCGCTGGCGGCGTTGCTCATCAGCTTGGGAATCGTGAATGCGGAGACCTTGCTCGGGCCTTTTTCGCTCAAACGGGCGTGCTGCTCTTCAAGCTCGTTGATTCCGCCAATACCGGTTCCGGTGATGACGCCGATCCGGCGGGGATCGACCGAGTCGGGTTTGAGTCCGGCAGCTTGATAGGCGTCGATTGCCGCGCAGAGGGCCATTTGTGCGAATCGATCCAGCCGTTTCGCGGCCCTGCGGTCAATCTTTTTCGTGGGGTCGAATTGGGTACACTCCCCGCCGATGCGCGCGGAGAAGCCGGTGGTGTCGAACCGTTGAAGCGGAACAATCCCACTTCGGGCGGCGAGCAGGTTCTCCCAGAAGACGTCGATGTCTTCTCCGAGCGGGCTCACCAACCCCATGCCGGTAATTACAATGCGACGCCGATCAGTCATGAAACAATCCCAACCCCCTGCATTTGGGAGGAGCGAAACTCCGAGATCCGAAGGTCTGAGTGATGGTGGAAAACCGCGGCTGATGATTGAGTGAAACGAGCAGGCGCGCGGCAACCGAATCCTTCGGGTTCAAGGACACACGTTCCAATGCCTATTACTCTTTTTGCTGTGCTTTGGCGATGTATTCGACCGCTTTACCCACAGTCGAGATCTTCTCGGCCTCATCATCGGGAATGCTCAATTCGAATTGATCCTCAAACTCCATGACCAATTCGACGGTATCCAGTGAATCGGCGTTGAGATCATTCACGAATGAAGTCTCCATGGTGATCTCGGCCTTTTCGGCACCCATTTGGTCACTGACGATATCAATGACTTTTCCGCGGATCTCTTCTTCACTCAATGCCACCACTTTTTTCTCCATCTTGCTACCTCTCATGCGTCCGGGAGATGCCGATCTCCCTCAAATTGTGCGCCAGATTCAACGACGCGACATCGCCTTATTATTCAAAATCCCGGCTTGACCGGGAAAACCTTATCACCGAAGCCACCCATCCATAGGAATTGCGTTGATTCGATCTTATCCAACCGCGCCGATTGGCCAAACTTAGCTTCCAAACCAGAACTTGCTTCGTTCACTACGCGACTCGGCATCATCAATCCCTATCCGGTTCGCGATTACATATGCAGGCCGCCGTCGACGACGAGAATCTGTCCATTGATATAGCCGGCGGCGGGCGAGGCAAGAAAGTGAACCGCTGCTGCAACTTCTTCGGGCTCCCCGAATCGTTGCAACGGAATCAGCGGACGCACCTGCTCCTTGACCTTCTCGGAGAGAATATTCGTCATGTCGGTCTTGATAAAGCCGGGTGCGACGGCATTGCAAGTCACGCCGCGACGAGCCAGCTCCTTCGCAACCGACTTCGTCAATCCAATGACGCCCGCCTTGCTGGCCGCGTAGTTGCTCTGTCCCGAATTACCCATGATTCCCGAGACGCTGGTGATGTTCACGATACGACCCCAACGGGCGCGAACCATGACCTTGCTCGCCTCGCGAGACATGAGAAAGACGCCCCGCAGATTCGTATTCAACACATTGTCAAACTGACGATCGGTCATATTCATCAGAAGACCGTCGTCGGTGATGCCCGCATTGTTGACGAGGATGTCGATCCGGCCGAAATCCGTCGCCACATCGTCTACCCACTTCTCGATGCGTTCCGAACACGTTACATCCAGCGCCCGAGGAACTATTTTCCCCATCAGCTTGTTGTCGGCGGCTTCCGCGGGCAGGGAACTGAGTCGCTCCGCATCCCGGGCGCAGGTGACAACCGTGGCCCCCTCGCGCGCGAGGGCCATACACACCGCCCGCCCGATCCCACGGGACCCTCCACTGACAATGGCGACTCGATCAACTAGATCTGCCATATGGATTATCCGACTTCCTCCAGAGCCCCGGTTGTCCGATGGCTCGCAGATACCTATGGTTCTACGCCGAGACCTGCGTGAGCGTCTCGACTTTTGACATATTGATCGCCGTTGCAGAGCGATCGATTTTCCTCATCAGACCGGTCAGAACCCGTCCCGGTCCGATCTCAACAAACCGATCAACACCGTCCGACCGAAGACGCTCGATCGACGCCTGCCATCGTACAGGATTCGTAACCTGATCGGTGAGAAGTCTTCTCACGTCATCAGAACCGGCATGATAGTCAGCCGAGACGTTTGAGACCACACTAATTTCCCCAGACTCGATTTTCGCGCGCTCCAGGGCGATTCTGAGCCCTTTTTCAGCGGGTTTCATCAGGGGCGAATGAAACGCTCCGGCCACAACCAGGGGAATTGCACGGGCCTTGTATCGCTCGGCTAGAGCAACTGCACGTTCACAAGCCGTTTTGGCGCCTGAAATTACGATCTGATTCGGGCAGTTGAAGTTTGCCGGAGCCAGAACCTCGCCATCCGAGACCTCCCGACACAACTCCAGCACCTCGGCCTCGGAAAGCCCCATTATCGATACCATCCCGCCGGAGGTCGATTCGGCTGCCTCCTGCATCAACCGACCGCGTTCCGCAACCAGCCGCAGGCCATCCTCAAAATTCATCCATCCCGCCAGATGCAGCGCGGTGTATTCGCCCAGACTCAGCCCGGCCATGATCTGCGGTCGAAACTCGTCGACGATACCTTTTTCCTCGAGCGCACGCCAAATGGCGACCGATGTCACAAAGATGGCCGGCTGGGAATAGTTGGTTGCGTTGAGCCTGTCGGCCGGGCCCTCGAAACAGACACGCGTCAGATCGGTTTCAAGAATCTCATCAGCATGCGCGAAAGTCTTCCGCGCGGCTTCGGAGAACTCGACAAAGTCCCTCCCCATCCCGATGGTTTGGGCACCCTGACCCGGAAATAGGATTGCTGTCTTACTCACGATTTCATCCTGACTTTCGATCGCTGGAGAACCACGAACCGCGAATGGTGGAAGAAAACAAATAAGCGGGCATTTCCCATTCAACTACTGATCCGTTTTTCTCGCTCCGTTCGTTCTCGACCATTCCACGATGCGTTTCCATACCGCCCCAATTCCAAATTACAGTCGGATCAATGCCGATCCCCATGTAAAGCCAGCCCCAAAGGCGATCAACAACAGCAGATCACCCGCCTTGACACGGCCGGTTTTCATGCATTCGTCCAGGCCAATAGGAATTGAAGCCCCTGAAGTATTGCCGCAACGATCGATATTGGTGAACATCCGGTCCTTTGAAAGACCGAGACGATGCCGGGCAGATTCGATGATTCGCAGGTTCGATTGGTGTGGAATTACCAGCGCGATCTCGCTCGGGTCGACACCCGCTTGTGAAATCGTCGTGTCGACCAATTCAAGATTCCGTTTGACCGCCAGCTTGTAGACCTCGCGGCCCGACATCTTGACATAATGCAATCGCTCATCGACCGTCATATGTGAAGCGGGCAACCGCGACCCTCCCGCGGGTACGTGCAGGAGTGAATCTCCGGTTCCCTCTGCGTTCATCGTGAAATGGAGAATCGCTGGTCCATCGGCGTCGGGCATCGACCGAAGAATCGCCGCTCCGGCGCCATCACCAAAAAGGATACAGGTGGATCGATCCTCCGGATCGGATATCCGAGACATCACCTCCGAACCGATCACGAGGATATTCTTGAAATGATTCGTCTGAAGCATGAACGCCGCGTTGACCAACGCATAGACAAAGCCACTGCAGGCCGCCGCGATATCGAATGCGGGCACCGGCCGGGTGCACAGTTCCTTCTGCACGAAGCAGGCCGTCGAAGGGAGAATCGCCTCCGGTGTGATCGTAGCCAACATGATCATGTCGATTTCGTCCGGGCTCATTTTCGCATCGTCCAGTGCGGCCCGAGCGGCATCCACGGCGAGAGAAGCGGTTGTTTCCCCCTTCACAGCGATCCGCCGTTCGCGAATGCCGGTCCGTTCTCTGATCCAGGCGTCGGTCGTATCCAGCCTCTCGGCGATTTCGTCGTTGGTGACGATCCGCTCGGGAAGGGCGCTTCCAGTTCCGACGATTTGTACACCAAGTGGTTCAGGCATCTACAGGAACCTCACTAAGTCGTTCGGATATCGCCCGGTTCAGATCGCTGCGGATGAACTGAACGGCGATCCGCACCGCGTTTTTTATCGCGCGATGATCACTGCTACCGTGGCAGATAATACACGAGCCGTCCACACCCAAAAGCGGGGCACCGCCGTACTCGCTGTAGTCGTGCTTATTCCATACAGTCTTAAAAACCGGTTCCAGGCGTTTGGCCAGATCCTCGCTCTCGGCGGATACTTCGCGGACGATGATCCTGAGCAGCCCTTCCGCCAACCCTTCCGCCAGCTTCAAGACCACATTCCCCACGAAACCATCGCAGATGGCGACTTCGCAGGCCCCCGAGAAGAGCTCACGCCCTTCCACATTGCCAACGAAATTCACCGTGGAGTCCTTTCTCAGCAGCTTATTCGCCTCTTTGACCAGGGTATTCCCCTTCACCTGTTCGCCACCAATCGAAAGCAGGCCGACTCGGGGATTGGAAATCCCCAGAATCGTTTCTGCATAAATGCCGGCCATGATGGCGTATTGCTGAAGGTGATGAGGCTTCGGGGCGACATTTGCCCCCGCATCACAAACGGTCAGCGGACCCGCGAAAGAAGGCAACACCACGGCGATCCCCGGCCGATGAACACCGGCGATGGTTTTCATTTTTAATTGACACGCCGCGGCAAACGCGCCTGTGTTTCCCGCGCTGATCACGGCGTCTATTTCCTTGTCCGCCGCCAGTTTCGCCATGACCGCGATCGACGAGTTCTTTTTCTGCCGAAGGGCCTCGACCGGCGAGGCATCCATTTCAATCACTTCGGGTGTGTGATGCAGGGCGATACCGGCCGGCACCGGAGAAGGCAGTTGATCTCGAATCGCCTCTTCCCGACCGAACAGGACCAATTCGTCCCCATCGCCGAGAAAGGTGAGACCCTCGATCGCGCCGCGCACAATCTCCTCAGGCGCATGATCTCCCCCCATGGCATCAACAGCGATTCGCATTGAGAATCAGCTCTCTTCCGTTTCTTCAATGGTGATGGCGACCTTCGAGTTGTAATAACCGCAATTGGCGCAGGCCCGATGAGGCAGCTTGGTCTTGCCGCATTTTGGACATGAGCAGAGATTGATCGGACGCAATGCGTGATGCGATCGTCGGGCCCGCTTGACAGCCTTGGATGTTTTCCTGTCTGGTACCATATAAATCACCTGCTCCATGTTTGGTTAGAAGAACACCCGCGGGAACCCAGGGAATGAATTCAGCCGCTTGAGGATAGGCGGACAAGGCCCCTAACATGATCGAACCACAACCATGCAGAGTCAGGTATACCGCCGAATCCAGCAATCTAGGGGAATCTGATGGTTGTGTCAAGGGGAATAAAAACCCGTAAAGTGCTATTGCAGCAAATGTTGAGTGCCATAGCAGAGTCGCCGCCGCGACAGGATCATGAAATACCCGAGCACGATGATCGTCATCCACAGGGGATCGGCCAATGGAACAATCCGAAGAGGTAGACATGAATCATCCCCATTACCCCCAACAGAGCCCTACATCCCGCAGGATCAGAACGTGGATCGGCCCATCCTTGGGTCTAACACTCGTCCTGGCGATCACACTGCTTTTCGGCGCCTCTCCCACCCTCGTAGCCCAACAACCTACCCCGCGTCGGCGCCCCCCCCTCAAACTCCACAGTGCTTTCCAATCGAAGACGATCGATTTTCCGAAGGGAACCACACGAAAGTACGCGCTGTTCCAGCCCACGCGATACAACGAGGATCCGAATCACAAGTGGCCCCTCATCCTCTCCCTGCACGGAAGCGGGGAAGTCGGAAAGGACGGCATCAAGCAGACACGCGTCGGCTTACCCCTCTACATCGCCCGACAACCCGATCGATTTCCATTCATCACCCTCATGCCACAGGCCCATACGATGTGGTTTCGTGGGGAGGACGCCGAAGCGATCTGGGCAATCCTGGAACAAGTCTGTACAAAGTACCGTGTCGATCGCGAACGTATCTACATCACCGGTCTGTCAATGGGCGGCTTCGGAACCTGGGAACTGGCAGCGGCTCGTCCGGACATATTCGCGGCCGCCGTTCCCATCTGCGGCGTGGCGAATCAAGAGACGCTCCCCAACCTCAAACGCCTGCCAATCTGGGCCTTTCACGGCAGACTCGATACCAATGTCCCCGTTTCCGGCTCGCGCGATGCCGTAGACGAACTGAAACGGCTCGGCGCCAAACCCCGATACACGGAATACCGCGATCTGGCCCATCAGTGCTGGGATCGCGCCTACGATCTTTCAAGAAAAGATCAAAAGCTCTATCACTGGCTTCTCAAGCACCGCCGCCGTAAACCGCCGCGTGTCATAGAATACGTGTTTCCCCGCAATTCGGCCCAAATTTGGTGGCTCGCAGGCAACGTCGAAAAAAATAGAAAAAAGCCGGCCCGGATCCGTGCCGAAATTACCAAGGATCATCGTGTGATCATAGAGAGCGACGGCGTCGCCGCCTGGAATATCCAATCATCGGGTAAACTCCTGAAGCCCGGCACAAAAATTTCGGTCTCCTGGAACGGAGCGCCGCTGTGGGATGGCGTTTACAACGGACGCCTGGATTCAGACGGCTAAGCACATTCGTGTACCGGGTGCCATGCCGGGTGCAATGCTTACACGGCACGGGCCGTATCGGGACGGGTAAGCGTGCCGAATATCTTGGTTGCGGCCGGCAGACGCGCTGTGGCACCGGTTTCCAACCGGTGCGTGTCAATGTTATCAAGCCTCCGAAACGAATTGTCGGACGCACTCTTACCATTCCCATTCGGTCCCATACAATAGACCCGACAGAGAATGATCCTTCATGAAGGCTGCCCACGTGGACGCTCCCGAACAACCCACCCCGATCGTTCCCCTGTCACCGTCCACGCCGAATAATTTTCACCTCCCTCTCGAATCCATCGCCGTCTTCGCCATCGGCGTCCTGCTGATGACCTTCATCTACGATGGGACCGGCGGCGTCCTCGGAAATGAGATCGGCGTTCCCGGTCACGATTCCTTCTATCACATCAAAATGGCCACCATCATTCCCGAGCACGGCCTGTTGCGACAGCTCCCCTGGTTGCAATTCTGCTACTTCACCGATGAAGGTCAGGAATTTATCAGTCACCACTACGGCTTCCACGCTCTGCTCATTCCCTTCGTTCAATTATCACACTATCTCACTGGCGACGCACTCGCCGGCGGTCGCTGGGCCATCTGCACCATCTTCGGTCTCAACCTGCTGCTCTTCAATCTCCTCCTCAAAGGAGAGGGTATCCGTTGGAGGGCCTTATGGATCGCATTGTTCATACTCCTCCCCTACCAATTCTTCACCCGCCACGCATTCATCCGGGCGATCTCACCCTCGCTGATGTTCATCTTGCTGATACTTCTCTTCGCCTTCCAAAACCGTGCCTTTTTCACCGCCCTGGCCGTCGCCTGCTACACCCATCTATACCTCGGCGGCGTCATCTATGCCCCCCTGGTGATCGCCCTCTTCGCCGTCGCACACCTCCTTGGTTTACGCGAGTACCGTGTATTCCCATGGCGAGTCCTCATCGCCGCGGTTATCGCATGGACGATCGGCGTCTTCACCCATCCCTACGCCCACGGCATGGTCGAATTTCTCTGGTTGCAAATCTTCGGCTCCGGTCTCGCGCCCGACATCCCCGTGGGTCGGGAGTGGAAGCCCTACAACAACGTCTGGTGGTTCGCCGCCGAAATGTCCGGTCCGCTTCTCGTGGCCTGGACGCTCGCCCTGATCGCCCGTCTTCGCCTGCAAAAACCCCTGGACCCCAAGGCGATGTCGCTACTGCTCCTGAACGTCGCATTCCTCGTCCTCACGCTCAAGGCCCGGCGATTCATCGAATACTGGCCCGTCCTTTGTCTACTTAGCGCCGCATTCCTTGCCAAACCCGATCTCAACCGATTCGCCGAATGGCTCGAACGCGATGAATCCGATACGACCTCTCGACGCGATCGTCGGCTTCGCATTGCCTGCGACATCACGGGAATACTCATTGTGCTTCTCTTCGGGGTCATCATCGCACGATTCGACGAGATCCGCGAAAACCTTCGTCGCCTCGCCATGGCATGGCAACCCTGGGCCGTCATCGGAATCTATTTTGCCATCACCGGGGTGCGATCATGGAGCGCGCCACGTCGCTCCCGCCTCGCCGCCGGTCTCCGTGCGACCGCCTTCGCCTGCGGTCTCGTTGTCGCAACGGCCACCCTGGCCGCGAACCCGCTGATTAAAATCCAAAAAGAGTCTCGATGCCGCTACGATCTGCCGGCGATCCGGGAGATGATGGCATTCCTCAAGACCCACTCCGAACCGGGCGACGTGGTCTTCACCGACGACTGGGACATCTTCCCCGTATTCTTCTACTACAACTCCCACAACCACTACATCGTCGGTCTCGATCCCAAGTTCACCCACCAGCGCCGCCCCGACTTATGGGAACGCTATGTAAAGATATCAAGAGGCCAGGTACCTTCAGATACACAGTTTGAAAAATTGGATGATGACGGACGTCCATACAAGGTAGACATTCACGTCGAGCTCACGGATATCCGCGACCACTTCGATGCCGGGTTCGTAATCACCGATCGCAACCACAAGGCATTGGCCAGGAAGCTGATCGATGCCCCCATTTTCGCAGAATTGATCTACCCCGCCTCCTCATACGACGAGGCCAAAAACGCACCCTATCTCATCTTTCGCATCCGCCCATCCACACCCCCAACCGGTGTAATGGGTGACACTGTCGAGGCACAGTGGGTGGCACTGTCAAGGAACGATCCCCAAGGATCGACAAGGAATGGGTGGCACTGTCAAGGAACGATCCCCAAGGATCGTGCCTTGGCAGTGGCGAA